>JBBYJM010000126.1:0-3750 GCA_043196275.1 Thermoplasmata archaeon | reverse complement strand
GCCCTGAAGCGGTTCGCCCAGAAGTTCGTCGGGGCGATCCCCGCCCTCCTGGAGGCGGCGCTCCTCCTCGAACTGGTCCTGCAACGCTGGGTGGACGCCTCGGTGATCGCCGCCCTCCTGGTCTTCAACGCCGGCCTGAGCTTCGTCCAGGAGGCGCGGACCCAGCATACGCTCGACCTCCTCCGGGAACGGCTACCGGTCTATGCCCGCGTACGGCGGGGCGGGACCTGGCGGAAGATTCCCGCCCGGGAGCTTGTTCCGGGGGACCGGGTCGAGGTGCGGATGGGCGATCAGGTGCCGGCCGACCTTCGTCTCGTCGGGGGGAGCGGGGTCCGCATCGACCAGTCGATGCTGACGGGGGAGTCGGAGGCGGTCGACCGTCTGGCCGGGGCGGAGGTCTACGCCGGCACGACCGTGACCCGCGGCGAGGCGACCGGGACGGTGACGGCGATCGGCGCATCGACCCGGTTCGGCCGGACCGCGGAGATCGTGCGGAAGGCGGAGGCACCGGGCCGCATGGAGCGACTGGTCCTGGGGATCGTCCGCTATCTCGTCTACTACGACCTCCTCCTGCTCGGCGCGATCGCCGTCTACGGGTACCGGACCGGCATCCCCTGGCCCACCCTGGTGCCGTTCGCCCTCATCCTGCTCATCGTGTCGATCCCCGTGGCCCTGCCGGCGACCTTCACCCTCGCGAACGCGGTGGGCGCCTCCGATCTGGCCGGCCAGGGGGTGCTCGTCACCGGCCTTTCGGCCGTGGAGGAGGCCGCCACGATGACGACCCTCTTCACCGACAAGACCGGCACGCTCACCCAGAACCGGCTGAGCCTCCGGAGATTGGAGCCGGCGTCGGGGCAGAGCGAGACGACCCTCCTGGCCCACGCCGCCAGCGTCGCCGACCCCGCCACCCTGGATGCGATCGACACGGCGATCCTCGCGGAGGCCCACCATCGGGGGATCGAGCCGTACCCGGCCCGCTCCCGGGTGCCGTTCACGCCGCAGACCAAGCGGTCGGAAGCCACCATCGACCGGCTCGGAGAGACGGTGCGGGTCGTCCTGGGCTCACCCCTCACGGTCGCCCCCCTCTGCGGGCGGGATCCCGCCGAGGCCGCGGCCGAGGCCGAACGTCGGGGGAGCGGAGGGGAGCGGGTGCTGGCGGTGGCGGCCGGGTCCGCCGCTCCGCTCACCTGGATCGGCTGGCTCATCCTCGCCGACCCACCCCGGCCGACCTCGGCCGCCGTGATCCGGCGGCTCCACGAGCTGGGACTGCGTGTCGTCATGGTCACCGGCGACACCCGGGCCACCGCCCAGGCGGTCGCGGCTTCGCTCGGGATCGGGACCCGCGTCGTGGACCGGGCGGAGTTCCACCGCGATCCCCGACAGGGGGAGGTCCTCGCCGGGGTCTACCCCGAGGACAAGTACGAGGTCGTACGCACCCTGCAGGAGGCCGGCGAGGTCGTGGGCATGACCGGGGACGGGGTCAACGATGCCGCCGCGATCCGTCAGGCCGATGTCGGGATCGCCGTCGATTCGGCGACCGACGTCGCCAAATCGGCGGCCCGGCTGGTCCTCACCGAACCGGGGATCGACGGGATCGTACCGGCGGTCGAATCCGGTCGTCGGGTCTATCGTCGGCTGCTGACCTACACCTTGGTCAAGATGACCAAGGTGATCGAGATCGCCACCCTGCTCGCGATCGGTCTATTGGCCACGGGGGAGTTCGTGACGACCCCCCAGCTGATCCTCTTCCTGGTCTTCGCCAACGACTTCGTGACGATGTCGCTGGCCGACGACGACGCCGAGCCGTCGCCGGAGCCGAACCATTGGGAGGTGCGGATGCTGGTCGGGGTCGCGGCGATCTTGGGGGCGGCCTGGCTGGCGCTCTCCTTCGGGATCTTCTACGCCGCGGGCCCCCTCCTCAAGCTGTCCCTCGCCTCCACCCAGACCCTGATCTTCGTCGACCAGGTCTACCTGGTCCAGGCCACGGTGCTCCTCCTCCGCACACCCCGCTCGATCTGGCGCCAACGCCCGGGTCGTTGGGTCGGCCTCTCCACGATGGGGGTGGTCGGGGTCGCCTCCGCGCTCGCCCTCGGGGGGATCGCGATGGCGCCGGTGACCCTCGAGGCGCTCGGAGTCCTCGCCGGCTCGGTCGTCGCAATGACGGCGGTTCTCGATCGGATGAAGGGCTGGCTCATGCTCCGGCTCTCGCGGGGCGCCGCCCCGCCGCCGGGCGGGCCGCGCGCGGCTCGCTCCGGCTGACCCTACCGGGGCGGAGGCAGAGGGGGACGAAGCGGCCGGGGGGCCGAGGCCGTGGCCGACCCCGCCGGTGGGGGCCCCGCCGGGGCGGGAGTGTCGTCCCACTCGACGATGGCGGGCAGTCCGCCCAGCCAGCCGTGGGCCTTCGCCAACGCCGGGACCCGGCGGAGGAGGTCGGCCCGGCTGTCGGGGCTCCGTCTCCAGGCCCAGACCGCCCCCACGGGGGCCGCGATCGTGGCGACCAGACCGACCGTCGCGACGACCGTG
This sequence comes from Thermoplasmata archaeon, assembly GCA_043196275.1. Taxonomy (GTDB): domain Archaea; phylum Thermoplasmatota; class Thermoplasmata; order Lutacidiplasmatales; family UBA184; genus Lutacidiplasma. The sequence continues at coordinate 1,227 of JBBYJM010000126.1, read as the reverse complement.
AAGATCTGCAGGGTGAAGATCCCGGCTTGAAGGAGGATCACCGCCATGGCCAGTTCGACCGCCCCCCGGCTCGAGCAGAGGAAGCCGATGGCGAGCGAGTCGGACGATCCCTCGCCCCGGATCTGCCCGGCGAGATAGCCGACCACGACCTTGCTGAGGATCGCGACCCCGACCAGCGCCACCAGCGCGGCGAGCAGCCCCGGGGAGTCGAGGAGCTGGAGGTTCATCTGGACCCCGACGAACGCGAAGAAGAGGGGGATGAAGAACCCCCAGGAGATCGTGTCGAAGACGGTGCTGATCGACCGGTGCGCCTCCGGTCCGGCGGTCTTGTGGGTCACGAGGACCCCCGCATAGAAGGCGCCGACCACGTAGGTCAGATCGAGCGCCTGGGAGAGCAGCGCGGCCCCGACGAGGAGCACCATGAGCAGCGCGAAACCGGCCCCCTTCGAACGCCACTCGGCCGAGAACCGGGCCTGCACCACCGCCCAGGTCCGGGTCCGTTCGAGGTGGCGGATCACAAAGTAGAGGCCGAACATGAGGGCGAGGAAACCCCCCAGCGCCCCGACCGCGAGCCCCACCGCGAGGGCGGGGGGCCCGCTTCCCGTGTGGAGCTGAAGCAGGATTGCGAAGAGGGTGACGGCGCTGATCTCGTTGATCAGGGCGAGGTTCATCAGGAACCGGCCGCTCGATCGCTGGACCAGCCCGAACTGGACCAGCATGATCCCCATCACCGGCAGCGCGGTGATCGAGAGGGTCAGGGCGATGAAGAGGGTCGTGGCGAACGGTTCGGGGGGGAACAGCAGGGTGATCGCCCCCGCGCTCGCCAGGAGGGGGACGACGAACAGCGCGATCCCCAGCAGCAGGTTCGCCGGGCCCATCCGGTAGACGTCCTCGGGGACGATCTCGAGGCCGGCCACGAACAGCACGAAGACTGTCGCGATGAACTGGATGGAGGTGAACTCCGGGCCGAGACGGCCGAGGCCGATGAACGGGCCCAGCAGGGTCGGTCCGAGCAGGAGGCCGACCAAGAGCTGGCCGACGAGCGCGGGCTGGCCCAGCCGGCTCGCGGCCTCGCCCGCGAGCAGGGAACCGGCGAGCAGGAGGAAGAGGTCGACGATGAACTCGATGAGGGGGGTGACCATCGAAGGATACCTGCCAGGAACGGCCCGTCGTGGCCTCGGAGGCTACTCGGCGGGCCGGGGCGGAGCGGTGCGCAGGATGGCGGAC
>JBBYJM010000125.1:0-3754 GCA_043196275.1 Thermoplasmata archaeon | reverse complement strand
TCGGCTCGACCGTCGGTACGATCGCGGCCGCCGACATGCTCGGTGGGATGCTCGGCGGCGGACGGGGCGGAGGCGGATTCATGATGATGCCGGTGATGATGGGACCGACCGTCGGTTCCACCCGGCAGGCCACCATTTCGAAGTCGTACGAGTATCCCGTCGTCGCCGTCAAGGCGCTGACCGTCTACCAACCCCACGACTACCAGTTTGCCCTAGAGGAGCGGGGGCTGTTCGACCGGAAGGGGATCCCGGACGGGACCCCGATCTTGAACGGGGACCTCGGGGAGGACGCCGCCCGACACAGCGCCCAGGCCTTCGTGACCCAGCTCCAGTCGGAGGAGGCCCACCGGCAGCACCACATGGTGAGCAACCTGACCGCGAAGGTCGAGGTCTCCGAGGGGGAGCTCCTCCACGTCCCCATCTGGCATTTCCTGCTGGAACGCAAGGGCCAGAAGTCGATCGTCCTGGTGGACGCCCACACGGGAGCGGTCATCCGGACGGTCAGTTGATCCGCCCCGGGGATCACGAACGGGCGGGTGGAGTGCGGATTGCGTCACGGCCCGGGGTTTCCACCCCATCGATCCCGGTCCGGACGATCCGGTAGCGGCACGGCACCCGAGGTTCGGCCCCGCTCCAGAAGCCGCAGTACCGGCAGCGTCGCCCCACGCGGGCGACGGTGCCGTCCAGGGTCCGATTGATCCGCTCCACCAAGGGATCGCCGCAGACCGGGCACCGGTCCGGTCCCGGTCGACCCCGGCGTACCGCGTAGCGGACCCGGAGTCCGATCCCCGGGGTCCGGGCCAGGAGCCGTCGCAACCGGACCGACCCCAGCCGGTAGCCGGGGTCCTCGCGGCGGAGGATCCGGAGGATACCGGACCGGGCGGAGCCGAGGGAGTCGAAGGCGCCGCCGGCGTCGGCCAGGGCTCGGAGGGCGGCGCTCCGGATCCGGTCGGGGGCCGGCCGCCGGCCGATCGGCCCCGTCCCGTCAGCCGCCGTGGCCCCTCCGGCCGGTCCGCACATCGATTTCCGACTCGTAGAACCGGCGGGCGAACTCGATCTCCCGGTCCCCCAGGTCGACGCCGGCACCGGTCGGCTGCTCGAAGAAGGCGAGGAGGCCGGCGGACGCCGCCAGTTTGACCGCCCGGGACTTGAGTCGGGGCGAGAAGTTCGGGAGCTCCGACCGGGCCAGGCCCTTCTCGGAAACCTCCCGGAGCCGATCGTAGAGCCTTCGGTCGAGCCGGATCGGTCGGGGAGAGAACCGTCCGCTCACGAGCGGGTGGCCCGTCTGGATGGCATGGACCAGCAGGAGGTGATCCCGGATCTTCCCGGAGAGATCGAAGCTGATCTCGCCGAGCTCGAGCCGCTCGGCGCTCTCCTCCACCGCACGGAACCGGGCCCGGGTCATCGGATGGAAGCGCAGCAGCATTCGATCCTCCAGCGCGGCGAAGTTCGGGTCGGAGATGGTGGTCCAGTAGTCGGACCCCCCGTCGGTCCGGACGTTGTAGTTGACCGTGAAAAACGAGCGGAAGGTGTACGGACCGACCGTCCCCAAGGTGGTCTCCCACTTGACCTCGCGCTGTTCCATCACCAGCTTGAGGGGCTCGACCATGCCACGGTACTTGAACCAGTCGTTGAACTCCGGCACGATGAAGTTGAAGGTCCGGCCGGTGTAGGCGGCTCCGACGTGCAGGAACTGGACCGGGGTGATGCCGCCGCAGTAGCGGTTCCGGCCGGGAAGTCCGTGGGGCGGCACTCCCGTCCGGGAGTTGCCGCGGATCAGGTCGTCGATCGAAAAGGTCTTCCCGGTCCCCGGAGGGCCGAAGAGGGCGAGGTGGAAGCCGGTCGCTCCGGTGACCCGGCCGGTCGGCGCCATGAGGGGCACGTCACTGAGGGCGTACTGCTGGAGGAGCGCGAGCAGGGAGTCCGGATAGAGCTCCTCCCCGAAGAGCTCCCGCAGGTAGGCGGTGAGGGCGTCGATCGAAAAGCTCCGGCCGAACTCGAGCGTCGCCTCGAGCCGGTGGTCCAGGAGATCCCGGAGCGCATGGAAGAACTCGGTGTCCATGGCGCGGATCTCCTCGGCCTCGTCCGGGACCGGATGGATCCGGTCGGCCGGCTCCGCATCGCTCCAGAGCTGACGGCGGAGCTCCCCCGGCGCTCGAACCAGGTAGATCCGGTCGCTCCGACCGTCGGGAATCTCCTCCAAGAAGCCGCGGCGGCGCAACCGGGCCAGGAGTCGGCTGGGATCCTGGAAGACCCGGTCCCGGAGCAGCCGACCCCGGACTTCCGAGAGCCGGAACTGAGCGGGGCGACCGTCCGGGCCCCCCCTCCGGCGATCGGCGTCGCCGACGATCGCGGCGAGCACCCGGGCCACGGCCCGATCGTCCTCGGCTTTTTCCCCCGATGGGGGCGCGGAGTCGGATGCCACCGACCGGGGCCCGAACCTCGACCAACCTATAATAGCTCCCTCGCCCCGTCCCCCGCGTGGGCGGCCAGGGATCGGGGTACGAGCGGGAACTCAAGGAACTCCTCCAGGGTCAGCCCGAAGCGATCCGCCGTTTTGCCCGGGCGCTGCCTCCCGCCGATCGGCCGTTGGTCGAGCGGGTGGAGCGGGAACCGTTCCTGGTGGTCCGGGCGGCCGGTTCGTTCGGCTTCGACCTCGTGGCCCTCCGCCGGGAGTTTGCCTTCCCTCTAGAGGTGAAGTCGTCCCGTTCGGAGTCGATCCACTTTTCGGCGGCGAGCGGCCGGGCCTCTGATCAGCTGAGGGCCCATCGGGCCGCGGTCGGACCGGTTGGCCTCGTCGTGCTGTACGCCTACCGACGGATTGGGCATCGGGGCGGCGATCCCTGGCGGCTCTTCGGGGCGACCGATCCGCCCGACACGGGGAGCATCCGCTACCTTTACCGACGTCTCCCGCCGGTCGAGACGACCCGGGAGGGCCATGCCGTCCTCCGATGGGAGCACGGGATGCCGCTCGTCCGGTTCCTCGAGACTGTTCACTTTCTCACCGAACGGCCGGAGGCGCCGATGCCATGAACTGCCGCGTCATCGCCTCCGGCTGGACTCGGTTCGGCCGGCGCGAGGAAGGGCTCGTCGACCTCGCCTGCGCCGCCGGTCGGGCCGCTCTCGAAGGCGCGGGCCGGGAGCCGATCGACCTGCTCGTCGTGGGGCACATGCTCAGCGGAGAAGGCGAAGGGGTCTCCCACCTGGTCGCCCAGGTCGCCGATCGGCTCGGTCTCGGGCCGGCCGCCGGATGGCGGATCGATGCCGCCTCGGCCTCGGGAGCGGCGGCTTTTCATTCGGCGGCCCTGGCTGTGGCCAGCGGCCGGTACGAGCGGGCGCTGGTGATCGGGGCGGAGAAGATGACCCATCTCCCGACGCCCCAGGTGACCCGACGCCTCGCCACCTCACTCGCCCCGGTCGAACAGGCGGTGGGGGCGACGATGCCCGGTCTTGCGGCGCTCGTGGCCCAGCGGTACCTGGCGCGGTATCCCGCGGCCGAGGCGGCGATAGCGGAGGTGACCGTCCGCGCACGGGCGAATGCGGTCCGGAACCCGGTCGCCCAGTTTACGTCGCCCGTGAGCCGGGAGTCGGTCGAGCAGAGCCGTTGGGTGGCCCCTCCGCTCCGCCTGCTCCACTGCGCCGCCATCAGCGACGGGGCGGCCGCCGTCGTGGTCGAGCGGGGAGGGGGAGTCGCCACGGTCGCCGGCCTGGGTCAGGCGTTCAGCCCTCCGGCACTGGCCGACCGGTCGGACTC
>JBBYJM010000124.1:0-3851 GCA_043196275.1 Thermoplasmata archaeon | reverse complement strand
GCCACTCGGTTCGAATCATCGAGGAGCACGGTCGGGTGGGATTCCCTGTCCAGTGCGCCGGCCTGGTCTCTTCGCGTGTCCTTGAGCTCGCGGGGTCGGACCGCCGAGTCCGGACGCCGGTCCACGGAGCCACGGTCTACGGCCCCGGGGGCAGTCAGGTCCAATTCAAGGCCCCGGAGCCTCGGGCGTTCGTCATCGACCGGGCGGGACTCGACATCGATCTTGCCGACCGTGCGGCTCGGGCCGGTGCTGTGGTCGAGACCGGGACGACCTATGAGGGACGGGGTTCTCCGGACGGGAACCGAGAGGTTGCCCTTCTGCGCGGGCCCGACCGGTCCGAACGGTCGATCTCGGCCCGACTGGTCATCGGCGCCGACGGGGTTGCGAGTGCGGTCGCCCGGGCCTATCGGTTACGCCGCCCGGTCGAGATACTCCCGGCGTTCGAGGCCGAGTTTCCCGAGAGCCCCGGCGACCCGGACCAGGTCGAGGTCGATCTTGGGCATGACGTCGCCCCGGGGCTCTTCGGTTGGTGGATTCCGGACGGCAGCGGCGGCGGCCGCATCGGGGTCGCTTCGGAAGCCGACGGCATCCCCGCCCGTCGCTACTTCGAGCGGCTGCTCGACCGCCGATCGGCTCGGACGGGCCAGGCCGCGCGGAACCCGACCGCCTACCTCGTTTCGGGAATCCCGATCGGCACCCTGCCCAAGTGCGTCGGGCCCCGAGTGCTTCTGGTTGGGGATGCTGCGGCTCAGGTCAAACCTCTGAGCGGCGGGGGCATCTTTACCGGTATGCGGTGCGCCACCATCGCGGCTGAGGTTGCCGACGCTGCGCTGGCTGTGGATGACCTCTCGGAGGGGTTCCTGGCCCAGTACGACCGACTCTGGCGCCGTGAGCTGGGAGGTGAGTTCTCCCGCGCGCTCTACCTCCGTCGGGTCTTCCGCCGTCTGACCGACCCGGACCTCGAGGCCCTCGTTCGGGCGTTGGCCGCGGCCGAGCTCACCGGAACGATCGTGGCCTTCGGCGATATCGACTTTCCGACCCACGTTGCGCGTCAGCTGCTCCGGGAGTCTCCCTCCCTTCTCCGTCTCCTCCCGAAGGCGCTGGGCGCATGGCTGGCGGGCGATCCGGCCTCCACCCCGGAGCTGGAGCCCGGCCCGCGGCGGAAGTAGAGATAGGCGCCGACCCCGGCGAGCACGAACGCCGCGACGATCAGCCCCACCAAAACGTCGCTCACACCGGGACCCAGGATCTGGACCGCCGTTTCCGGCAGGATCCCGGCGACCCCCAGCCGAGAGAGGTTCAGCGTAACGGTCCCGTTGGTCGTTTGGGTGGCCGAGGCCCAGAGAGCGGCCGAAAACCATCCCCGGGACTCGAGCCGATCGAGGGTGCCGTTCAGCACGAAAGTGAGCCGGGTGCGGATCGCGTAAGTGCCGACCGGTGTATCCGCCGAACTGGTCAAAGGGAACGACCCGCTCCATCGGGAACCGGCGGGCCAGGCGGCCCAGCTTTGGGCGACCGAACGGCCGGAGGCGGAGCCGTTCCCGATCAACGGAGCGTTAGGCGGTGGCTGAGGCGAGGTGGCGTTGCCGGGGAAGGCGTTGAAGGCGTAGAGTTCGGCGGTAAATGTGATCCGGATTACCGGGGTCGGAAGCGGGTTCTGGAGCACGAAGCCGAATGCGGTCTCGCCGCCGGCGGTGACCGAGGGAACGGAAAACGCCACTACAAACGCGCTCCCCTCGTCCGGCAGCATGGGCTGAGCCTGCGCGGCGGTGGTCGGCAGCGCGCTGCCCATGAGGAGCAGGACAACAATGACCGCGCCCGCGGTCCCGAGGGCAGTGGCCCGCGACGAGCTACCGCCCACCCGATCCCCCCGGGCTTTGGGGAAGCTCGGTCGGGGGAAGGAGCCGCTCGATCCGCCGGACGACTTCGCTCCGGCGTCCCCGTACGCCCCGTCCCGTGAAGCCCCCGTACCCCCGGCCCAGGTCGGGGGTGGAGAAGGTGGCGGCTTTCCAGAGCGCCCGAGCCAGCACCTCGGGTCGTCCCGTCAGGCGGGCGGCCTCCTGGTCGGCCCGATACTCCTCGCGCCGGGTGAGGGAGGACGCACAGTACCCGACAACGGGGTCCCAGCGCATCATCCGGGCCAGGGTGCGGAAGAAGGTGAGGTAGCGGCTGTCGAGCCCCCGGATGTGGCCCCATTCATGGGCGACGACGGCGACTTGCTCGTCGTAGGTCAGCCGCTGGCGCAGGGCTTCCGAGATGAAGATGATCTCCGTCCGGCGGATGCCGCGGGATCCACCCGCTTCAAGGAGGGTGAACGAGAACGCCTCGATGCGGGGGGAGGCGAACGATACCAGCCGAAGCGACGGCGGTGGGGGACCCAGGGGGGAAGGCCAGGGGAGGGTCTGGGGGTGCCCGAGCCGGAGGAGCCCCCGGGCCACGATCTGGTTGAGTCCGAAGGCCAGGGCCAGGACCCCCAGGGCCCCCAGGGCCCCGAGCACCCAGAGCTCCGCCTCCGCCGCGGAGAACAGACTCCCGTTCGAGAGGATCTGGCCGGGAAGCTGGTGGCGCTCCGCGGCGAGGAGGACCGCCACGAGCGCCGTGGTGGCCAGCAGCGACCAGACACCCAAGAAGACGGCCGCCAGCCGGAGGACGATCGGGGAGTCGGAGCGACGGACCGCCACGAGCAGGCCAACTCCCAGAGCCAACCAGCTCGCGACAGGGACGAGGATGATCCCGACGGACAAGCTCGCCATGTTCCCCCCGCGGGGGTTACAGGTTCAGCCGGCGCTTGAGTTCGTGTTGCTCCGACGGCTTCATCTTTTCGATCTCTTCGTTCAGGTGGACGACTCCCGAGGGACCGAACATGTCGACCACCCCTTTAAGCAGTTGGGCCAGGTACTTCCGTTCGAAGTCGGCGGGGCGGTAGACGTAGCGGCTGCCGCCCCGGCACCGTTCCCGTCGGCGGCGCACGAGACCCTTGCGGAAGAGGCGGCTCAGGATAGTAGCCACCGTCGTATAGGCGACCCGGGTGCCCTCCCCCTCCAGGGAGCGCCGGATCTCGCGCGCGGGAGCCTCCCCCAGGGCGGCCAACGAGTGGAGTACCTCCGACTCCAGTTCGCCCAGCGACGGGTCGCGCATCGTGGGATACCAGTCGGCCGCTGCCTCATAAACCCCTCGCCGGCAAGGAACCGACGAGTTCGTACGAATACGTTCCGGGCCGTGCGGCTCCCTCCCGCATCGCCCGGGCGCAAGGGTTTAGGCACGGTCGGGGTGGGCCCATTATGGTCGATCGATCCCCGTCTCCGCTGAGCGTGCTGGATCTGGTCGGCCGGACTCCCGTCGTCCCCCTCCGGAAGGTGGCTAAAGGTGTCCCCTACCGGTTGCTGGTCAAGCTCGAGTTCCTGAACCCGGGAGGCTCGGTCAAGGACCGGATCGGCGCCGCGATGATCGACGACGCCGAGCGGCGGCAACTCCTCCGCCCCGGGGGAACGATTGTCGAGGCGACCAGCGGAAACACCGGGGTCGGCCTGGCGATGGTGGCGGCGGTCCGGGGCTACCGGTGCATCTTTGTCCTTAACGACAAGATGAGTGCCGAGAAGATCCGGCTGCTCAAGGCCTATGGCGCCCGGGTGATCGTGACCCCAAGCCAGCTGCCTCCCGACCATCCCCAGAGCAACTACTCGGTCGCGAAGCGGCTCTCCGAGACGATCCCGGGCGCCTACTACCCCAACCAGTACTCGAATCCGCTCAATCCCGAGGCCCACTACCGCACCACCGGCCCCGAGATTGAGCGGGACGGGGGCCCCGAGCTCGCGGCGGTCGTCGGCACGGTCGGCACTGGGGGAACCATG
>JBBYJM010000123.1:0-3856 GCA_043196275.1 Thermoplasmata archaeon | reverse complement strand
GGCGGTCGCGCAGCCCACCTGCTCGTCGATCGCGTGGATCTTCTCGAGGCTCGCCGGCTCCGCGAGCTTCGCATTGGGGATCCTCCGGTCGGCGACCAGGACCACCCCGTCCTCGTAGACGAGCCCGGCCGTGGTCGCCCCCCGACGCACGGCTTCCCGGGCGTACTCCACCTGGAACAGCCGTCCGTCCGGCGAAAAGACCGTGATCGCCCGGTCGTAGGCCATCTGGCCGGGTTGCATCTCCATGGGGTTGCCTCGGTCGGGTCACCAAAGCTCTGCTTATAAGCGGAGCGCGGGCCGAGGGTAGCGAGGCGAGTAGATTACGTCCGGGTCACGGGATCTGACCCCCGTCCCCAACCGTTTTGCCCGAGGCCCGGGGTACCGGTGGGGATGGCCGAAGATCGCGGTCCGGGCCCGAGCGGACACCGGTTGAAGAGCGCCGCCTCCGGCTACCTCGCCGCGGCGGCGGAGCAGACGATCGACTGGTACCCCTGGGGGCCGGAACCGTTCGAGGTCGCGCGGCGGCTCCATCGGCCGGTCCTCCTCGACATCGGCGCCGCGTGGTGCCACTGGTGCCACGTGATGGACGAGGGCACCTATTCGGATCCCGAGGTCGCGGAGATCCTCGGCCGGGAGTTTGTCGCCGTCAAGGTCGACCGCGACGAGCGGCCGGAGATCGACCGTCGCTACCAGCAGGAGGTCGGGGCGATCTCCGGCGAGGGCGGTTGGCCCCTCACGGCCTTCCTCGACTCGGAGGGCTCCGCCTTCTTCGGGGGTACCTATTTCCCCCCGAGCGACGGCCACGGGCGACCGGGCTTCCGTCGAGTCCTCCGGGAGATCGCCCGGGTCTACCGGGACGAACCCGGTCGGGTGCGGGAGACGGTCCGGCAGATTCGCGAAGCGCTGGCGCGGGGGACCGAGGCGCCGGTCGCCTCGACTCGGTCGGTCGCCCGGGCCGGGTATCTGGACCGGGTCGAGGCCGAGATCGTCCAGCGGATGGACCCGGTCCACGGCGGCTTCGGGCAGGCCCCGAAGTTCCCCCATCCGACGGCGCTGAGCCTCCTCCTCCTCCGGGCCCACCTTCAGGGGGACCCGGCCCGGGCCGAACCGGCGCTCCACACGCTCCGGCAGATGGCTGACGGGGGCATCTACGACCAGATCGGCGGGGGCTTCCACCGGTATTCGGTCGATGAGGCGTGGCACATCCCGCACTTTGAGAAGATGGCGATCGACAACGCCGCCCTGCTCGATCTCTACCTGGAGGCGGCTCGCCACTCTCCCGAGCACCGCTGGGCCGCGACCGTCGACGGGATCCTCGACTGGACGCGGGCGACGCTCGTCGACCCGGCCGGGGGATTGGCCTCCAGCCAGGACGCCGACGCCGCACCCGGAGATGACGGCAATTACTTCACCTGGAGTCGGGCCGAGATCCAGGCCAGCCTTCCGGCCGACGAGGCCCGGTTCGCGATCCGGCTCTTCGGCGTGGGGGTGGACGGCCGGATGCCTCACGATCCCGATCGGCACGTCCTCTACCGGGCGCTCTCGCCGTCGGAGGCGGCGGTCGGTGTCCTGCCGCCGACCCGGGACCCGGAGACGGCGGCCCGAGCGGTGATCGGGGCCCTACGGGCCGCGCGGGACCGGCGACCCGCGCCGAAGGTCGACCCGGCCCTGTACGCCCATCTGAACGGCCGGTACATCGGCGCCCTCGTCCGGGCCTCCGTCCAGCGGGACGATCCCTCACTCCTCGGGCCCGCGGTCCGGGCCGCCGACCGCTGGCTCCGGCAGGGGATCGACGCCGACCGGGGGGTCGCCCACCGGATCGACGCCCAGGGGGGACAGGGGTTTGGCCACCTCGAAGACAACGCCCAGATGGCGAGCGGCCTCCTCGAACTCGCGCTCTGGACGGGGGAGCGACGGTATGCCGAGGCGGTCGAGCCGATCCTCAGGAAGATCGTCGCCGACTTCCCCGACGATCGGGGGCGGCTCCGAGACCTCGCGCCCCGGCTCTACGACGGGCCACTCATCGGGGGCGAGCTCCGCCCGACCTACCCGTTCGAGGACCAGCCGCATCTCGGGGCCGGGCCGGCGGCCGTGCGCGCCCTGCACCGATGGGCCGTGGCGACCGGGTCGGAGGAGTTCGAGGCCGCCGCCCGGCGGCTCTGGGAGCCGATGGCCGCCCGGACCGTCGATGGCGGCCTGTTCGCCGCGGGGATCGCGCTCACCGGCGCCGAGCTCGACCTCCCCGCGACGACCGTGATCGTGGAAGGGGACGGCCCGGGCGCCGTCCAGCTCTGGAGAGTCGCGGCGAGTTCTCCCCGGCCCAACCTGGTGGTCTTCCAGGGCCCTCCCCCACCGCCCTTCCGGCTCCCATCGGAGATCGGGAACCCGTCGGGGGGCTGGGGAGTGCGGGCGCTCGTCTGCGAGGGGGTCTCGTGCCGGGCCCCGATCACGGAGTCGGGGGAGCTGGCCCGGGCCCTGGCCGCGCCGTGGGGTCCGGGGTAAGCCCCGCCAGCACCCCGATGTCGGTGCCGTCGAGCAGGAACCCCCGGGCGGCTCCCCCGCTCAGGAACCGGTGGACGAGGAACGAGCGCCCGCGCCGGGGCTTCTCCCGGTTGAGGGACTCGATGCCGGCGATCGGATTGAACGCCGGCAGGATCACCACCTCTTGGACCGGCCCGGGGGGTCGTCGGGGGGCGCGCGGGGCCGGGGGGAGCCGGGCCTCGAGCCGGACCCAGCAGCGTCGCTTTCCGGTCGGATCGTCAACCGTCGGCGCCAGGCGGACGCCCGGGTGGAGATGGCCCGCGACGAGTCGGGGCGCCCGAGCGACCGGCTCGGAGGGCCATCGATGGCCGTGGAAGATCCCGACACCCCGGTGGACCACCCCGGTGGGGGGGTGAAGGACGACCTCCCCGGGAAGGGAGCGGCCAAGACCGACATCGTGGTTGCCGGGGACGATCTCCACCCGGAGGCCCTCAGCGAGGAGGGTGGCGAAGAATCGGCGGACCCCCGGACGCAGCGCGGCCGGGACCCCCACGATCGGGTGCTTCACATCGCCGGCAATGAGGAGGGTGCCGGCGCCGGCCGTCCGGGTCGCGCCGAGAACCTGATCGGCCAGCGCGTCGATCGACGCGGGCGGCGGGCCATCGGGCCGGTCGCGGGTCGCCCCGTAGCCGAGGTGAACATCGGAGATCACGACGGTCGTCCCCGAACGGCCGGGCGTGTCGGCGACGACCAGCGCGGGGCTGCCGGGCAGTGGGCGGATCTCGGCGGCCGGCATCGGGGTCCCGGGCCCAGGGGGCCCCCGGGTTATCCGTTCTCGCCCCCCGGGGCCCTCGGGCCCATCCTCGGCGGCCCCGTCCATCCTCAAATACGACCGGCGACATCGTAGAGATAACCATGCCGACCGGACGCACCCGGGACCGGAGCATCGAGCGGATCCAGGCGATCCTGGGCCGCACCGGATTCCATGTCACGGGCACCCACAACATCCGCCCCTCCAGCTTCGATCTGGTCGCCCGCCGAGACTCGTTGCTCCTGCTCGTCAAGGTGCTGAAGAACATCGATGCGCTCGGACCGGACGAGGCCGATCGGCTGCGGGAGCTCGCCCGACTGATCCCGGCCGTCGGGCTCGTCGTGGGGGCCAACTCCGGGACGAGCCCCCTGGAGGCCGGGGTGGTGTACATGCGCTACGGCATTCCCATCCTGACCGAAGAGACCCTTCAGGAGTACGTCGAAAAGGGGGTCCCTCCGTTCCTGTTCTCCAGCCCGGGCGGCATCTTCGCCCGGATCAACGGTCCCCGGCTGCGGGAGCTGCGGGAGGACCGCCGGCTCTCCCTGGGCGCGCTCGCCTCGGCGG
>JBBYJM010000122.1:0-3867 GCA_043196275.1 Thermoplasmata archaeon | reverse complement strand
GCGTGTCGTTCCCGGCGAGATTGTCGAAGGTCAAGTCGATCTCGCCATGATGCACGAGCAGGGGGCGCAGACGGTGGCCCCATTCCACGAGATGGGGGCCGATCGGGTGTGGGACCCTGACCGGGTCGTGATCGCAATCGATCACTGGGTGCCGGCCTCCACGGAGGGCGCGGCGGTCCTTCACCGGATCCTGCGGAAGTTCGCGACCGAAACCCATCTCCCGCACTTCTACGACGTCGGGAACCACGGGATCTGCCACCAGATCCTCGCCGAAAACGGCTGGGTCGTACCCGGCGATCTGGCCGTCGGGACCGACTCGCACACCAACATGCTCGGAGCGATGGGCGCGGTGGCGACCGGGATCGGTCCGACCGAGATGGCCGCCGTTCTCGCTCTGGGCCGCCTGTGGCTCAAGGTCCCCCCAACCATCCGGGTACGGGTCTCCGGCACCCTCGGACGCGGAGTCACTGCGAAGGACATCGTCCTGCGGGCGCTCGGTGAGATCAAGACGACCGGGGCGACGTACAAGGCCATCGAGTTCTGCGGTCCCACGATCGAGCGCTTGACGATGCCCGAGCGGTTTACCCTCTGCAACATGACCACAGAGATGGGGGCGAAATGCGGCATGGTGGCCCCCGACGCCACCACCTTCGACTACGTGCGACCCATCGCCAAGCACGCGATGCACCCCCTCACACCGGATCCCGACGCCGCCTACGAGCGGACCGTCGAGATCAATGTCGACGGGATGCCCCCGATGGTCGCCTGCCCCTACTCACCGGACAATGTCCGGCCGCTGCCGGAGGTCGCCCGGGAGCACATCCGGGTCGACCAAGTCTTCCTGGGCTCCTGCACGAACGCCCGGATCGAGGATATCCGGGAAGCGGCGGCACTGTTGAAGGGTCACCACATCGCGCCCGGGGTTCGGTTCATCGTCTCCCCGGCTTCGACCTCCATCTACCACCAGTGCCTCACCGAGGGGCTCATCGAACTGTTCACCGACGCAGGGGCGGTCTTCACCAACTCAAGCTGCTCGGCGTGCTTTGGAGGTAACATGGGGATCCTGGCGCCCGACGAGGTGTGCGCGTCCTCCTCCAACCGCAACTTCCCCGGGCGGATGGGCCCGAAGGAGGCCCGCATCTATCTCATGTCCCCGGCGGCGACGGTCGCGGCCGCCATTCGCGGCGAGATCGCCGACCCGCGGGAGTTCCTGTAGGAGCCTCCATGCAGACTCACATCGAAGGCCGGGTCTGGGTGCTCGGCCGGGACGTCGATACCGACGGGATCATCTCCGGGAAGTACCTCACGATCATCGACCCGGAGGAGCTCAAGAAGCACGTCTTTGAGATCGCCCTGCCGGAGTTTGCCCGCAATGCCCGTCGGGGGGATGTGATCGTCGCCGACGAAAACTTCGGCTCCGGCTCGAGCCGGGAGCACGCCCCTCAGGCGCTCCGGGCGATCGGGGTCGGCGCGATCGTCGCCGACTCGTTCGCGCGCATCTTCTACCGGAACTCGATCAACCTGGGCATCCCCACGATTGAGGCCCGGGGAGTCCGGGCGATGTTCGAGGCCGGCGACCCGATCCGGATCGAGATGATTCAAGGCACCATTACCAACGGTCGAACCGGCCGCAGCCTGAGCTTTCCCCCGTTGCCCCCCCACCTCCTTTCGCTGCTGGAGGCGGGTGGCCTCGTGGAAAAGGTCCGTCGGGAGCTCGCCGCGCGCCGAGCCTCGGCGGGAGGCGCACCGTGAGCCGATCCAGCTACGACATCGTGGTCTTACCCGGAGACGGCACCGGCCCGGAGGTGGTCCGTGAGGGGGAGAAGATCCTCGCCGCGCTGGCGGAAGGCGGACCGGCCCCTTGGAAGCTGCGGAGCTTTCCCGGAGGGGCCCAGTACTACCAGAAAACCGGCCGGGAGTGGGAGGCCGAGGCGGAGGCGGCGACCCAGGTCGCGGACGCGATCCTGCTCGGCGCGGTCGGATGGCCCGGGGTTTCGCTCCCGTCGGGGGATATCGCCGGGGCCAGCCTGGTGCTCGGGCTCCGCCAGCGGCTGGACCTCTACGCCAACGTCCGCCCCTGCCGGTTGTACCCCGGGGTCCAGCACCGCATCAGCGGCGCGTTCAAGCAGGTCTGGGACCCGAAGTCGGTCGACATGGTGATTGTCCGGGAGAACACCGAGGACCTCTATGCGCCCTTCCACGGCCGGCTGCGCCGGGCCGACGAGACCGAACTGGCGATCGATACGCGGGTCATCACCCGGAAGGGCGCCGAACGGGTCATCCGGGCGGCGTTCGAGATCGCCCGCCGAAGGGATCGGGGCGCCCCGGAGGATGGGGTGCGTCGGGTCACCTGCGTGGACAAGTCCAATGTGATGGAAGGGTGCCGGTTCTTTCGGGAGACCTTCGACCGGGTCGCCGCCGACTACCCGGGAATCGAGCGGGACTATGCCTACGTCGATGCCTTCACCCAGTGGATCGTCCGCAACCCGGAACACTACAATGTGGTGGTGGCCACCAACATGATGGGTGACATCATCACCGATCTCGCGTCGGTGCTCCAAGGGGGCATGGGCCTCGCCGCGGGGGGCAACGTCGGCGATGCGCACGGGATGTTCGAACCGGTCCATGGCAGCGCTCCGAAGTATGCGGGGCAAAACCGGGTCAACCCGTATGCGACCTTCTTCGCCGTGGAGATGATGCTGCGCTGGCTCGGTGACCGCTACGGGGATGCGCGCCTGACCGGGCAGGCGGCCCGGTTGGAGACCGCGCTCGCCCGCTGCCTGGCGGAGGGGCGAGCCCGCAGCTACGATCAGGGCGGTACGGCCTCGACCTCGGAGGTCGGAGATCGCGTGGCGGAATCGATCCGGGAGCTTCGGGCATGACCGGTCGGAAGGTCGCTGTGGTCGGCGGAGCCACCACCAAGTTTGGGGTCCGGGCCGCGAGTTGGCCCGAACTCGCCCAGGAGGCGGGCGCGGCTCTGTTCCGCGCGGTGCCCGGGCTTCACGCCGACCGAGTCGACTCCCTGTTCGTCGGGGCGGCCGAACCCGAGCGCTTCGCCTTCCAATCCCACGTCGCGCCCCTCGCGGCAGAGCAGATGGGGTTGCGGCCGCATCGGATCCTCCAGCGGACGGAGCTCGCCTGTGCGTCGGGGCAGTCCGCGATCCGCTCGGCGTATGCCGCCATCGCGGCAGGGCTCAGCGATGTGGCCGTCTGTGTCGGCGTCGAGAAGATGAACCTTCCGTCCATGGCGGAAGCGAACACCTCGATGGCGTGTGTCATGGACCGCCCCTGGGACGGAGCCCACGGTGCGACGGCCCCCCCATTCTTCGCCATGGTCGCGCAGCGGCATATGCTCGAGTTCGGAACCACCGAGGAGATGATGGCGGCCGTCTCCGAAAAGAACCACCGGTTCGCCAACAGCAACCCGACGGCGCAGTTTCACGAGAAGACGTTTTCCCGGGAGAAGCTCCTCCGGCTCCCCTGGGTCGCCCCGCCGCTCCGCCTCGGGGACTGCTCGTCGATGACCGACGGGGCGGCCGCCGTGGTGCTGGCCGCGGAGGACCGGGTCGCCGAGTTCACCGACACCCCCGTCTGGATCCGGGGGACGGGCCAGTACTCCGACTTCCACAATCTGGCCCACGCCGGTTCGCTGACCGAGTGGACCGGCCTCCGCCGAGCCGCAGAGGAGGCCCTTCGCTCCGCCCGGCTCACCATCCAGGATGTCGATTTCGCGGAGATCCACGATTGCTTCACCATCTCGGAGATCGTCGAGTACGAGGCCCTTGGGTTGTGCCCGCGGGGGAAGGGAGGTACCTTCGCCCTGGAAGGGCAGGCCGAGATCGGGGGCCCCATCGTGGTGAACCCTCG
>JBBYJM010000121.1:0-3889 GCA_043196275.1 Thermoplasmata archaeon | reverse complement strand
CCGACGACCGGGCCGGCGCCCACCTGATCGAAACCCTGACGGCGGCGTTTCCGGAGTTCAAAATCGACACCGGACCGCTGCGGGCCCAGGCCGAGGAGATCGAAAAGATGCTCCGAACCTCGATGCATCGGACTCCGTCCCCTTCGACCGAAGAGGTTGGTTCCCCGGCTACCGATATGTACCGTTAGGATCGAACCCTTCGACGCCACGATTCGGTCGCCAATCTATCCGCTCAGAGGTCGGTGAAACTGCCCCCATCCATGGGCCCGCCGTCAAACCGGCCGGATCCCAAGAGCCTCGCGGTGTCGGCCCGAGTAACGGGCGAGGAAGGGTCCACCTTCACGCCTCTCGGCGTCGGCGGGACGGCAGCAGATCCTCCTAGGGCAGGTCGCGCCCCGGCGAATGCGGACGATCGGGTGGCCGTTCCATTGAGGTACGCCCGGAAGTGGCTCAATGCGGCGATGAGTGCGCTGGGGGGATCCTGTGAGACCCGCCGTCGACGGTGGAGATCCCGCTGGGCCATCAAGTCTGGGAGGAGCTGGGCGACCCGCGATGCAGAGGCAACGCCGCGCGCGGGTTGCCTCGGGTACGAGACCCCCCAGCTGTCTACCCGTTCTGACGTGCTCCCCGGGGCCGGCTGCCCCGGCCTCGACGCCGGTAAGCTCCCCGCCAGCCGAACCGTCTAGGCCGACCGGCACTCCGTGGATCTCGCGGGCTCTTCCGGGCACCCAGGAAAGCCGGTTATACGGACCCCACGTGTTCCGCCGGTGCTGTTCGACAACTGCCAATGCCTGTTCGACACGTCAGCCGGAGGCACTTCGCGCCCGGGTCGATTGAGCCTCTCACTTCTGAGGGTTACTTTATGTAGGTCTCATGAACATTGGTGCGATTGTCGTGTTCGACAAAGCTCGCTCCGGAGTGGTCCATCGTGGAAGGGACGATGGCCCATCCCGAGCCCCGGGAACGGATGACGCACGCATCGCTCTACGGTGCGACCGCCGTGAGTTGGAGTTGGTGGATTCGTTTGTCGCCAGCGGCGAATTTTCCACCCGCTCCGAACTCATGCGGACGGCGCTGCACGCGTTCGTCCGCTCCCGAGCCCAGTCGGCCGCCCCGACGCCACGGGTTGACAGCGACGGCCTCGTGCCGACGGTCGTTCGTCTCCGACCGGACGAGTACGCCACCTTTGAGGCGTACGCCCGGACGGTCTGCAATGGCCGGCCCGTCGAGGATGTCCTAGCCGAGGTGATCCGTCGAGGCGAGATCGAGCTCAAGGTGCATGAGCTCACCGCCCGGGCGCGGTCGACGGTGCAGGAGGCGGTGGAGCGTCGTGCCCAGGCCGGGGCGCTTCAGGAGAGCGCCACCGACCTCGAACGTCGGGGGGTCGTGGGCCGCTAGCCCGGACGGGTGGAGTTGAGCGACGGGAAGGGATGGTGTCCGCGTACAAGGGGGAAGAGAACGAGAACGGGGGATTCCGGATAGGAGCCTCCTCGGCGAACGAACCCATGGGCCGGGGCGAGCCGGTCCGGCTGGGCGAGCAGGTGCGAATCCTGCTGGTCGCGGTCGGAGGAGGCGCCGTACGGATTGCCCGGGAGATTGCCCGGCTCCACGTGCGTCACCTTGAGCTTGTCGCCGTCAACTGCGATGCTCGGGTCCAGTCGCTCGACGAGTTCGACCGCCGAATATTCCTCGGCCCCGAGACCAGCTCGGGAGCCGGAACCGGCGGATCCCCGGTCGTCGCAGGGACGCTGGCCCGCGCTGCCCAACCGGCGCTGGAGCGGATCTTCGATCGGAACACTGTGGTCTTCATTCTCGGCAGCTTGGGCGGGGGAACCGGTACCGGTGTCCTGCCCTGCGTCATTGACGCTGCGTGCCGACGGTCCGAGCTGGTCACGACCTTCGTCGTCAAACCCTTCGCGTGCGAGGGAGAACGCCGATCCTTGGCGGACCGGGTGCTCGCCCGGCTCACGTTTATCGAATCGTTCACCGACCGTCAGGGACGGGGCCAGGCGCGGCTCTGGACCCTGGACAATGAGTCCCTCCGGCCCCGGGCGGGGCAGCTCACAATGGCGGGTGTGGCTCGCCACTGGGCTGGGCTCGTCTGTGCCTACATCCAAGACGGGTTCATCCAGTCGATGGAAAGCTCGTTTGTGAGCTCCTCGGCCCCCACCGCGATGGCGGCCTCCTCTGGGTCGGAGATCCCCATCGGCGCCGGAGAGCTGGGCCTTCCCGCGCCCGCTCCCCTGGCCCCCGTAACCCCCTTGGCCGCGGCCGGGCCCACGGTCGAGCTCTCACTCGAGGTCGTTCCCGCCGCCAAACCCTCCCCGGCCTCGTAGGCCGGGGCATCCCGGGGGAAGGGGAAGGTTAAGAAGGGGCCCGAATCTGGTTTGGGTGATGCGGCTACCGGGGGGCGGGAAGGTCTGGGTCGGGATTCTCGGGCTCGTGGTGCCGGCGGCCCTCCTGGGGATTACCATCGTCTACTTCTCGATGAACCCGCTTTCGGTTCTCGGGTGCATGGGCTGGATGGTCGGCGGGGGGATGTACCTCATGACCTACACCGACGCCGATGCTGTCTGAGCGAGCGAAAGGATCGCGGCCGGGCCGGCGGTCACCCCGACGAACCGAACCATCGAAATTCGGAGCAGCTATCCGATAGTCTCTGAGGCCCTTCGAGGGGCGCGGCGGCCTCGGTGGCCCGCTCAAACGGGTCACGTGTGGCTCCCGGCTCGGCGCCTATCCTCCGTTGCCCTCGGGTTCCCAATCCCTACCCTCGACCCCGACCCAAATGGGTCGGTTCCTTGGAGGTCAACTTGGCTGCTATTGATCCTCCTTTGCCACAGTCCCTCGATCGTAGAGTCGGGTTGCGGCAATGAAGAAGAGAATCAGCCTCGCACGGACCTTAAGGCGAAGGCACGGCGGATGGGGCCCCGGTGGGCGACCGTCGCGCGGTGGAAGATGCGACCCCGATACGGACCGTCGCTTAAGAACGGACAGGGAGGGGGGACGCGGCTCGATCGAGGGTGGCCCTCGAGCCGGGCGGGACCGGGTGGGGCAGGTCCTGGCGCGGGGATGGGCTCGGCCGAAAGCGGGCGCAATATGGCGCGGGACCGCGCCGGGCGCGGGGGGATTTGAACCCCCGACCGCCGGGTTAGGAACCCGATGCTCTATCCAGGCTAAGCCACGCGCCCTAGCCGTAGCTACGCGTACCGGTTCATTAGGCTACGGCCCACCCGGACCGAAACGGGTCCGACGAAACAGGGCTCACGGGTTGGGGCCTGACGAGGCGTCGGCGAGCAACCGGTCGTATCGATGGTTGACCTGGGGCCGGAAACTGGATCCGTCCGCTTCGAAGATCTGAATGCCCTCACAAGCCCCAGCGATGGTCGGCAGGACGGGTTGCCGATGGTTGTCGGCGGCACCGCCCTCACGAGCGCCCCCGGCCGCCCCAATCAGCCAGCGATCCTTGCGGACGATGAATAGGAACGGAAAGACCTGGCACGGGCCCACCAGCTCCTGGAAGAGCTGTTCGGGGCGCGCCCCCGAACGGGGAGTCCCCACGACAAAGTAGGTCCGGTTCGCCGTCCGTCCCTGGTACGGAGGCACCAAGGAAGGAGAAAGAATCGAGCGGCGGGAAATCCAGCCAAGCTCGAGGAGCCGTCGGACCGAGAAGGGGAGCCCGAACAAGCCCCCCGGAGTTCCGGGGTCGGTCCGGGTCGACGGCGAGGCGACCCGGTCGAGCAGGTAGCGGACCGCCCACCTCTGATGCGAGGTCATCGGTCCGGGCGCGGCCGGTCCGCCCCCCAGGCCCCGGGGGTAGCCCAGGGTACCCGGTCGGCCGGTCAGATGGGCCCACATTCCCTCGTAATCGAAGTAGACCGGTACGGACTGG
>JBBYJM010000120.1:0-3926 GCA_043196275.1 Thermoplasmata archaeon | reverse complement strand
ACGCCTCGATCAGGATATGGTGTTCCCGGCAGAACTCCCGGATCGGCTCCGCGTCCCCCCGATCGAAGAGGTTGAACCGGACCTGGTTCACGGCGATCTTCGTCTCGGTCAACCGGTCGACCGCCTCGGTCAACTCCTCGAGGCCGAAGTTGGAGACCCCAATCGCCCCGATCCGGCCCGACTTCCAGAGCTCCTCGAGCGTCGCGAGCGTCTCCTTGAGCGGGGTCTTGGGGTCGGGGGCGTGGATGAGGTAGAGATCGACGCTCGTCCGACCGAGCCGCTCCAGGCTCTGGGTCAGCGCGGCGCCGACCTGGTGGGGGCGCAGGTGCTCCCAGGAGACCTTGGTCGCGATGAACGCCTCGCGGGCGAGCGTCGGGGATCGTTCCAGCGCCTCCCCGAGAAGCCGTTCCGAACGCCCGTTGCCGTAGACCTCGGCCGTGTCGAACCAGCGGACGCCTTCCGCCTCCGCGGTCTCCAGGACCGCGCGGGTCCGTTCCTCGTCCGGCCGGGTCCACCGACCGAGGGCCCAAAGCCCGAG
This sequence comes from Thermoplasmata archaeon, assembly GCA_043196275.1. Classification (GTDB taxonomy): domain Archaea; phylum Thermoplasmatota; class Thermoplasmata; order Lutacidiplasmatales; family UBA184; genus Lutacidiplasma. Next base: position 3,388 of record JBBYJM010000120.1, on the reverse strand, counting down.
GCCGATCGGGGGATGGGGCTTGGTCCCGCTGGAGAGCGGCACCGGCGGCTCGCCGTCGGCCGAAGGCACCGTCGGAGGCTTCTTCTCCGCGCGCTTCGGGGGGGTCATGGGTCCCGGGGCGACGAATCGGCCGCCTTCAAATAATCGTCGAGCCGCTGGATCCGGACCTCGAGCTCGGCCGCCTTCGACTCCGCCTCCTGGACCACCCCCGGGGGCGCCCGGGACCGGAACGTCGGGTCGGCGAGACGGCCCCGGGCCCTGGCGAGCAGCTGGGCGAGCTTCTCCCGCTCCCGCTCGAGGCTGACGCGGTCGATCGACGCGGTCGGCAGCTCCATCTGGTAGTCGCCGGAGGGGGCGACCCGTCGCGCCCGGGCCCCGTCCGTGGGGGGACCCTCGCCGCCGACCTCCAAGGAGGCGAGCCGAACCGCCCGGAGGATCGCGGGGGCCTCCCGCCTCAGGAGCCGGCCGAGCGCCGGATCGGCGGGGGTCACCCAGACGCGGGGTGTCGCGTCCAGCGGGAGTTTCTCCTCCGAGCGCAGGTTGCGGATCAGCCGGATCGCTTCGCGGACCGTCTCCATCTCCCGCTCGGCGACCGGGTCGTCGTCGGCCTCGTCGGCCACCGGCCAGGCCGCCTGCGCCAGCAGGCCGTCGGCCCGGGTCAGGGCATGCCAGAGCTCCTCGGTCACGTGGGGGATGAACGGGTGGAGCATCCGCAGCGTGCGGTCGAGCACGCCGTAGAGGACCGCCCGAAACTCCCCGGGATCGACGTCGGCCCGGCGCCCGTTCAGGGCGTCCTTGGAGAGTTCGACGTACTGGTCGGCCAGGTCGTGCCAGAGGAATCCATGGAGGGCGGTCGCCGCCCGCGTGAACTCGAAGTCGGCGAGGGCCCGGTCGACCTCCCGGAGGGTGGCGTGGCAGCGCGAAAGGATCCACCGGTTCTCGAACGCCTTGGGTGGCCCGGTCCGAGGGGCAGGCCCCGGGGCGATGCCCCCCAGGAGGGGCAGGGCGAACCGGGTCACATTCCAGAGCTTGGTGAGGAAGTTGCGCGCCCCGTCCAGCGCGGCGGTCCCGAACGGTCCGTCCTCGTCCGTGGGGTTCGGGAAGACCAGCGCCCACCGCAGCGTGTCGGCGCCCCGCTCCCGGATGACCGCCAGCGGATCGGGGGAGTTGCCGAGGTGCTTCGACATCCTCCGGCCCTGCTCGTCGCGGAGCATCCCGGAGAAGTAGACGTCCGAGAAGGGGGGGCGGCCGGTGAAGGCGTAGCCCGCCATCATCATCCGGGCGACCCAGAAGAACATGATGTCCCGCCCGGTCACCAGGACCTGGGTCGGGTAGTAGCGCTCCCGGTCGGGAGAGGCCTCGGGCCAGCCCAGCGCCACGAACGGCCACAGCCAGGAGGTGAACCAGGTGTCGAGGACGTCCGGGTCCGGGGCCAGCGACCGGCCGCCGCACGCCGGACAACGGTCCGGCGGCTCGACGGTGACGATCTCCCGGCCGCACGTCGTGCAGGTCGAGACCGGGATCGGGTGGCCCCAGAGGATCTGCCGGGAGATGCACCAGTCCTGGATCCCCTCCATCCACCGGTCGAAGGTCCGGTTCCAGCGTTCGGGGTGGAGCACGATCTCCCGTCGGCGCACCGCCTCCCGGACCGGGGCGGCGAGGCCGGCCATGCGGACGAACCACTGGCGGGAAAGTCGGGGCTCGATCACCGCCTCGGATCGCTCCGACCGGGCGACCGAATGGCGGTACGGCTCGATCCGCTCGAGCCGGCCGGCGGCCTTGAGCCGCTCGACGATCTGCGGCCGCACCGCTTCCCGTTCAGCGCCCCGGAACTCCTCCGGGACCCAGGGGCCGGTGAGCCGCCCCTCCTCGTCGAGGATGTCGGGAGGCGACTCGAGCCCGGGGTGACGCTGGCCGATCTCGTAATCGACCGGGTCATGCCGGGGGGTGATCTTGAGGGCGCCCGCGCCGAAGGTGGGGTCGACCGCCGGGTCGGCAATCACCGGGACCGGTCGGTCGACGAGCGGGACGCGGACCCGTCGGCCGATGAGGGCGCGGTAGCGCTCGTCGTCCGGATGGACGGCGACGGCCACATCGCCGAAGATGGTCTCGGGCCGGACGGTGGCGACGACCACTCCCGGGCTCCCGTCCTCGCCCGGGTAGCGCAGGTAGTAGAGATGGCCGTCCTCTTCGGCGTGGATCACCTCAAGGTCGGAGATCGCGGTCCGCAGCCGGACATCCCAGTTGACCATCCGCTCCCCCCGATAGATGAGGCCCTGCTCGAAGAGCCGGACGAAGACCTCCCGCGTCGCCCGGATCGACCCCGGGTCCATCGTGTAGCGGAACCTCGACCAGTCGAGGGAGAATCCCGCGGCCTTGAGCTGGGCGACGATCGTGGGCTCATGGTCGGCCCGCCAGCGCTCGACCTCCCGGAGCGCCTCCTCCCGGGAGAGCCGTTCGAAGGCGATGCCGTCGCGTTGGAGCCGCCGGCGGACCTCGACCTGGGTCGCCAGGCCGGCATGGTCGACCCCCGGCACCCAGACGGTCGCCCGACCGCGCATGCGGTGCGCCCGGGCGAGGATGTCCATCAAGGTCCCGCCGAGCATGTGGCCGATCGTCAGGATCCCCGTCACGTTGGGGGGCGGTAGGATGAGCGAGTAGGTCGGACCTCTCGGCCGGTCCGGTCCCCGAAACGCCCGGGCCGCCTCCCATTGGGCCTGCCAGCGGGCCTCGATCGGTCCCGGCTCGAACCGGGACGGCAGCTCGGACGGCGGCGGTCCGGTCATGGTCCGGGCTCGCTCCGGCGCCGGGTCTGCGGGAAGAGGAGGACCTCCTTGATCGACCGGGTGCCGGTGAGCGCCATCACGACGCGGTCGATGCCGATCCCGATGCCGGTCGCCGGGGGCATCCCGTGCCGGAGCGCCGCCACGAAATCGGCATCGTAGGCATACCGGTCCTCCCCCGACTCCCCCACCTGCTCCCGGAACCTCAACTCCTGCTCGTCCGGGTCGTTGAGTTCGGTGTAGGCGTTGGCGAGCTCCAACCCCTGGTAGAACAGCTCGAACCGTTCGACCCGCCCCGAGAGCCGACGGTGCCGCTTCGCGAGCGGTGTGGTGAGGGCGGGATGATCCATCACGAAGGTCGGTTGGGTGAGGGTCGGTTCGACATAATGGCCGAAGAGCTTGTCGAGGCATCGGCCGGGCGAGGCGTTCGGGGGCAGCTGGGCCCCGGCCGCCCGGGCCCGCCGGGCGAGTTCCTCCGGGCTCATCTCCAGGAGTCCCGAGATCCCCATCTTCTCCTCCAGGGCATCCACGAAGTCGATCTGGGCGAACGGCGGCCGGAACGCCCGGGCGGCCGCAGCGGCCTCGGGCCGGTCGGGGAGGAGCGT
>JBBYJM010000119.1:0-3937 GCA_043196275.1 Thermoplasmata archaeon | reverse complement strand
GGGGCGGGCGGATGGATCTCTCGAGCGGGGCGATCGAGCGGAAGATGTCGAAGTCGGATCCCACCTCGGGAATCCCGATCTCGGCGTCGGCCGAGACGATCCGCGAACGGTTGAAGGGCGCCTTCTGCCCGGCCCAGACGGTCGAGGGCAATCCGGTCGTCGAGATCGTCCGGTACGTGGTCTTTCCGTGGGAGCACCGGCTCCGGATCCCGCGGCCCGAGAAGTTCGGGGGTCCGCTGGAGTTCGACGAGTACCCGGCGTTCGAGGCGGCGTGGGCCCGTGCCGGCATCCACCCGCAGGACCTCAAGGCCGCGGTGGCCGAGGCGCTCGACCGGCTGGTCGCGCCGGTCCGCTCCTACCTGGCGGCCCACCCTGAGTTCGATCCGGAGACCTTCCTCGCCCCTCGCCCGGGCGCGCCTCCCTAAGGGGGTCCCGGGACGGGGGCGATCCGATCCGCGGGTTCGGAGGTATCGTTAAATAGCGTCTCTCGTAGGCCGACCTCACCCGTGAGCCGAGGGCCCCCGCAAGGGGTCCCGCTGACGCGAGGTATCGATGGCGCGACCAATCTTCGTACGATTTGAGACCCCGAGCGACGTGGCCGACAAGGTGCTCCAGCTGATCCAGGTGGCCAACGAGACCGGCAAGATCCGGGTCGGGACCAACGAGGTCACCAAGTCGAGCGAGCGTGCCGAAGCGAAGCTGGTGGTCATGGCCGAGGATGTCGACCCGGTCGAGATCCTGGTCCACATCCCGATGCTCTGCGAGGAGAAGCGGATCCCCTACCTCTACGTCCCCAAGAAGGCCCGGTTGGGCCAGGCGGCCGGCCTCACCAAGTCGTCGGCGAGCGTCGCGGTCGTCGAGGCCGGCGAGGCCAAGGGCCTGCTCGAGGAACTGACGGCGACCTTCGCCACGCTCAAGTCGTAGGACCCGACACACCGAAGGGTGCGCGTGAGGTAGGGACGATGGCGGAAGAGAAGGGATCCCCCGCGGAAGTCGTGGAACTGGTCGGACGGACCGGGATGGCCGGCGAGGCGACGCAGGTCAAGGTACGGGTCCTGGCCGGTCGGGACCGGGGCAAGATCATCACCCGCAACGTGGCCGGGCCGATCCGGATCGGCGACGTGCTGATCCTCCGGGAGACCGCGCGCGAGGCCCGTAAGCTCTCGGTCCGGTAGGGAGGCAACGATGGTCACGAAACGCCAGTGCTCCTTCTGCGCCGACGAGATCGAACCCGGCACGGGCACGATGTACGTCAAGCGCGACGGCTCCGTCTACCACTTCTGCTCGGCCTCCTGCCGCAAGCAGCAACTCCAGCTCCACCGCGTCGGCCAGCGGTTCAAGTGGACCCGGGCCTACGCCCTCCAGAAGGCGGCGGCGGCCCGGCATTCGGCCGCCCCCAAGGCGAGCAAGGTGCCCGCCGCCCCGGCGGCGGCCCCGGCTCCGACCCCCGCCCCCGCCGCGGCGGCCATCGCTTCGGCGGCGGCTCCGGCCCCGGCCGAGACCCCGTCGACACAGACGGCCCCCAAGGCGGCGAAGCCCGCCCGGAAGAAGCCTTCCGCGAAGCCCGCGGCGCCGCCGGCCGAGAAGCCGTAACCGCGGCGCCACCGCCTCCCGTGCAGGCGAATCGGTAAACCTCCGGGCGCACCGGCCCCGGCATGGAGCCGGAAACGCCGTACGCCTCGGCGACCGATCTGGCCGAGTACGCCTACTGCGAGCGGGCCTACTACTACCGGTCGATCGGCGCCCCGGTCGCGGCCGGATCGTCGGCCCGCTCCCGGGCCGGGCAGCGTCACCACGCCCGCCGGCTGGGCGCGGAGGCCCGCCGGGAGTCCCGGGGCGCCCTGTACGTCGGGCTGCTCCTCTTCGGATTGGCGGCCCTGGCGGGAGGGGCGTGGTGGATCTTCCGGTTCTGACGGGGGAGGTTCCGGCGCTCCTCCTGCTGGCCGTGGGCGCCGCGCTCCTGCTCGGCGGAGGCTGGGCGCTGGCCCGGCGCCGTCGCGACCGCCGCTTCGGAGAGTATGTCGGAAGCGATGTGCGGGGCGCCAGCCGCACGCTGCGGTCCGAGCGCTGGAGGCTGGTCGGCCGGCCCGACCTCCTGCGCCGGCTCCCCGACGGCCGGATCATTCCGATCGAACTCAAGAGCCGGGACTCCCCGACCGACCGGCCGCCGCTGTCGCACCTGGTCCAGGTCTGGACCTACTGCGTGCTCCTCGAGGAGTCGACCGGCCGGTCCCCGCCCTACGGGGTCCTCCGGTACGGGGACGGACGGGAGTGGGGGGTGCCGTGGGGCCCGGCCGAGCGGGCCGAGCTCTGGCGGCTCCGGCGGGCGGTCGCGGCCCCGTACGACGGGCGGTCGAGCCCGTCGCCCGGCCGGTGCTTCCGATGCCGCTACCGTCCGATCTGCCCGGATCGCTTCGACCGGGTCGGGCGCCGGTAGCTCCAGTAGATGTGGGTCCGGTACGGATAGCGGATCACCCGACGCCCCCGCAGGGCCGGATGGCGCTCGGCCAGCGCGCGGATCCGGTCCGCCAGTTCGGCCTGCTTCCGGGGGGGCAGGAGCGCGACCCGGCTCAGGGAGAGGATCCGGTCCGGCAGCTGGTCGCGCGCCATGAGCTGGGTGTGGGGAACGACCGCTTCGTGGAGCGGCCCGAAGCCCGACCGGCCCGCGGCAAAGTACGCCGTCCAATCGGTCCGCCGGTCGGAGGGCGTCGCCCGGTCCCAGTAGGGCTGGAGGAGCCGATGGAGGTCGCGGATCCAGGAGGCGCCGGCGTCGGGGCGGGGCCGGTTCCAGACGAGCCCGACTCCGCCGCCCGGCCGGAGGACCCGCCGGATCTCGGCGAGCGCGGGGCCGGGCCGGAACCAGTGGAACGCCTGGGCGGCGACCACCGCGTCGGCGAAGCCGTCCGGGAGCGGGATCGCCTCGGCGGTCCCGGGGAGGATCGGGATCGTCGGGAGCGCCCGGGCGAACTGGCGGCGCATGCCCGGGATCGGTTCGACCGCGAGGATCGCGCTGCCGAGGCGCACCCAGGCCCGGGTGAACTTCCCGGTCCCGGCCCCGAGCTCGACGGTCGTGGTGCCGGGGCCGATATGGAGCGCCCGGCCGAGCCGACGGATCGCGGCGGCCGGATAGTCGGGCCGACCGTGCTCGTAGCGGCCGGCGGCCCGGTCGAACCCCCAGACCGCCGGATGGACCCGGGGGCGGGCGGACGTCATGCCGGCCCCCAGGGTCCGCCTCTATTTCCCTCGACCGTAGCGACCGGGCGAAAGCTTTAGACGGGCCGCCTCTCGACGCCGGCATGGCCGAAGGCAGCGTGGAGCGGACGCTCGTGTTGGTGAAGCCGGACGGCGTGAAGCGCGGACTGATGGGCGAGATCGTCGGCCGGCTCGAGCGCAAGGGGCTCAAGATCGTCGCCGCCCGCCTCCTGACCGTCACCCCCGAGACCGCCCGGCGGCACTACGCCGAGCACGAGGGCAAGCCGTTCTACCCCGGCCTCGTCCAGCACATCACCTCCGGTCCGGTCCTCGCCCTCGCCGTCGAGGGCCGCAGCGCCATCCCGGTCGTCCGGCTGCTCGTCGGGGCCACCAACCCCCAGACGGCGGCGCCGGGCACGATCCGCGGGGACCTCGGCCTCGCCATGACCCCGAATTTGATCCACGCGAGCGACGGACCGGAGTCGGCGGCCCGGGAACTCGCCCTCTACTTCCCCCCGGGGGAGTACCAGGCCTACGCCCGGGTGGGTGAGGAGTTCGCCTGAGCCCATGGCCCCCGCCCTCGGCGCTGCCGCGGCGGCGATCCGGCGCGGGGGAATCGTCGGCTACCCCACCGACACCCTCTACGGGCTCGCCGTCTCGGCCCGGGATCGCCGCGCGGTCGACCGGCTCGTGACGGCGAAGGGCCGGGCGTCCACCCAACCGATCTCGATCGCCGTCGCCTCGG
>JBBYJM010000118.1:0-3956 GCA_043196275.1 Thermoplasmata archaeon | reverse complement strand
GCCCTACAAGAACGAGGGCCGCCGGATCAGTTCGGAGGGCCAGAAGCTTCTGGATATGACCGCCCGTCAGATCCTCTCCGAGCTGGCCAAGGATCGCCCCGAATTGGCCAAGTACCTCTGAGGCGATAGTACCGGCAGGCCCAAAGCGGAGGCGAAGGATGGCGACCGGAGACGAGGCCGAGCTCAACGAACTGAGACGCCGACGCATGCGCGAGCTGCAGGAAATGCAGTATGCTGCGGCGGGCGGCCCTACGGGAGCCTACGCCGCGCAGCAGGCGGAAGCCGACCGCCGGGAAGCGGAGCGGGCGGAGGCTCTCCGACGCATCCTGACTCCCGAGGCTCGCGAGCGGCTCGGGCGGATCCGGCTCGCCAAGCCCGAGGTTGCCCAGTCGGTCAAGCAGCAGTTGCTCGCGCTGGCGGCCTCCGGGCGGCTCGCCCGGGCGGTCGACGACACCATGCTGCGATCGTTGCTCGAACGGATCATGCCCGAGAAGCGGGAGATCCGGATCACTCGAAAGTAAGGAAAGGGAAGTCGCATGGCAAACCGGAGAAAGTCGCTGGCCCGAAAGACCCGTTTGTTCCGAGCCGTCAAGACCAATCGTCGCGTACCCGCCTGGGTGATGCAACGAACCAACCGGGCGGTAACGCGCCACCCCAAACGTCATAGCTGGAAGCGGGGCCACCTCCACCTGTAGGGCGAGCGCACCATGGCAGAAACCACCGGTCACACCGAGGAAGTCGAGCGCGAGTACGTGATTCCGCTCCGGCGCAGCCAGTTCGCACCGTCCCGGCGTCGCCGGGCCGGCCACGCCCTCGATACCGTCCGACGATTCGTCGCCCGCCACATGAAGGGCCGGGTGGAGGACGTCTGGATCGACCCTCGGCTCAACGAATCGATCTGGGAGCACGGCATCCAGCACATCCCCTCCCAGGTTCGGGTCAAGGTCATTCGTTTCGAGGACGGTCTCATCGAGGTCGACCTCATGGACCGGGCGTAGGCCGGCTCCGGAGGGTCGGGAGGCGTGCCGATCGGCCGCGGCCTGATTGGGGGCAGTCCGTACCTGGGGGTCTACCTCCGGGTCTCCGATCGAACGGCGTTGGCACCCCCGTCGGTTTCGGAGGCTCTCGCCCACGACCTCGAGCGGATTCTGGGGGTGACGGTCGAGCGCACGACCGTCCTGGATTCGGAGGTTCTGGGGGCGCTGGTTGCCTTTAACCAGACGGGCGTCCTCGTGACCGACCGACTCGACCGGGCCGAACAGGCGGCCCTTGAGCGGGTGGCCCCCGTCACGGTCCTCCGAACGCTTCAGAGTGCGTTGGGCAACAACATCCTGGTCAATGATCGAGGAGCCCTGGTCCACCCGGAGTTCTCCGACCGGGCGGTGGGCGCGATCTCGAAGGCCCTCGGCGTCCCGACCCGACGGGGCACGCTCGCCGGCCTCGGAACGGTCGGCATGGCCGGGCTTGCCACCAACCGGGGAGTCATCATCCACCCGAAGGCCACCGACCGGGAGGCCGAGGTGGCGGCCGAGGTGCTCGGAGTCCCCGCGCACCGATCCACCGCCAATTTCGGCGTCCCGATCGTCGGGGCTTGCGTGGTCGCGAACTCCCGCGGCATGATTTTCGGGCGGCCCACGACACCGGTCGAGGCCGTCCACCTGCAGGACGGACTCCAGATACTCGATTAGCGGAACAGGGCGGCCCGGGTCGATCCGGCGGTTACCGCGAATCCCGACCTTGCCCCGAAGCCGAAGGTCGGGCGGGCACCCAACTTCCGCAGCAGAACCGATCAGGCGACGACGCGCTGCTGGCGCTTCGTGTACCGGGTCGCGTACCCCGCGATCCGGTTGGCGAGCTTCTTGTGAATCGCCTGCAAGTGGCCGTCCACGGTGACCCCGAGGTCGGTCAGCTCAAGGACTTTCTGCTTGTTATGGGCAAAGTCGGCCGTGAACTCCTCCGGATAGTGCCGGATCAGTTCGATCGCCACCCGCTTGATGTAGGTTTGACGTATGTTGCCCATGCGGGAAGCGCGGACACGAGCCCGCTTATAACCATTTGCGGCAGAGAGCTCAGCCCGAGGTGCCGTTGGCCACTGGCGCCGCTCCGAAGGCGATCCCGTACGGTCGTCGGCGGTAACCTACAGGGGGTACTTCCCCGGCTTGTACACTAAGGCCCCAACCGAGCGGCCGAGATCCGTAGCCCTCGCCGGCTCTTCGAGAGCCGCGATGGCGGGCGAGGCAATGAGGACGGAGAGCGGCGCCCGGCACCTGGGCTCACCCCGTCGGTCCGGAGGGTTCCCCGGACCATTGGCGGGCAGCCAGTCTGGGAAGGATGGCCCGAGTAACCCACCGACCGCAGCAACGAGTACTGGACCGCGGACGTCAATTCACCTCCCGCCGCTTGGGCGAACTCCAAGTTTCCCTTCAGCGAGTTGCTGTGCAGGCGCGGCCGGCCCACGGCCTGCCGGTCCCCGTGACCAAGACCCGCTGCCGACCCGGCCTCGGCGCCAAGGATATGGGAGGCCGTACTTTGGCTCGAGCGTGCAGGCGCTGGCCGACCACCACCACTGCAAAACCTGTGGGAACCCATGCGATCCCACGGAGGATACTTGCAGCGTTGAGTGCGCCGAGCGGCGCAAGGCCGCGCTGGACTCTCGACGCACCACCACCTATGTCCTCTATGGGATCATGGCCCTCATCGTCCTCCTGTTTCTGGTGAGCTACGTCCGGATCTGATTCCCGGCGCCGGGTCGTCATCTTGGGCGGCACCTTCGATCGGCTGCATCAAGGGCACGAACGGCTTCTGTCGGCGGCGAATCGGCTCGGGGGGGAGCTCCGCATCGGACTGACGACCGCCCGCTACCTTCGGGCCCACCCCAAACCGGGCGGGGATCGGATCGAACCCTACGCGAGGCGTCGGCGTCGACTCCTCGCATGGCTCGGCCGGCACCGCCGTCGTCCCTACCGGATTGTTCCCCTAGGGGATGGAATCGGCGGGGCCCTCGAACCCGAAGTCACCCACCTCGTGGTTTCCGAAGAGACCCGAACGGCGGCGCGTAAGATCCAGGCGATGCGTCGCTCCGAGGGCCTCCCCCCGGTCCGGCTGGTGACGGTCCCGATGCTCCGGGGCGACGACGATCTCCCCATCCAGTCCCGCCGGATTCGGGCTGGGCGTATCGACCGAGAAGGACGTGTTCTCCCTCCAATCTTCCCTCGGGGTGGGGGGCACCGGCCCATCCCCGCGGGCCGAACCCGGCCCCAGGGGAGGCGACGGATCGGTCCCGTACCCTCCCGCCGCCAAGACTAATGTTTCCCGGGCGTACTCCTTGAGCGAGATATGGAAACCTACCTGCGAGTGCTGATGAACGCGCAAGGGGCCACTACAACGGAGATCACCCGGCGCCTTTGGAAGGTGGGGTTCGTTCCGGTCCAGGGCAACTACGACTTTGTGTACGACTGGGAGGGAACCCCGGACCCCGAGGAACTGATTGAGCTGACCGACGAGGTGGGCCGGGTCCTGGCGGGCTGCCGGGTCCTCTTCGAAATGGAGACGATCGGCCGGAGCGACTCGACGGTCTCGGACGACCCCGCCGCGTAGCGGAACCCGAATACTCTTTTATCGACTGCCCGGGTAGTGCCTGCGAGCCGTGCAGCGATATCCGGTCCGCCGTAGCCACCTGCGTCGCCTCACCCGTGAGGAGATCGAACGTCTACTGAGGTCACATTTTACGGTCCACCCCGGATCCGATGGGACTCCCGAAGCCCGTTTCGGCGCCATCGCTCGACTTTCGGCGCGACCGGTCGACAAGGAGCTCGAGGTCGACGTGCGGATGGATCCCAAGGTTCCGGAGGAGGTCGCCCGCGAAACCATTCGACGCTACAATGCCTTCCTTGAGGAGGCGACCGGATTCACCGCCAAGGAACGGGCGAAGCGACTCAAGAAGTCGGCCTCTGACG
>JBBYJM010000117.1:0-3977 GCA_043196275.1 Thermoplasmata archaeon | reverse complement strand
CTTTGCCCGACCCGGACCGATGGTACGGAAGTTCGGTCCCCTCTACCATCAGCTGGTCCTCCTCCACCTCCACCAGCTCCAGGAGCGGGTGGAGACGCAGGGACTCGAGCCGTTCCTCGCCTACCTCCGGCGGCTCTCGGAGAAACCCAAACCCGCGCGGGGGGATACGGCGGTGGTGACCCACCCGGAGGTGGTGGCGGCCCGCGAGGTGGCCGAAGGGGTCCTCGCGGCCGGCGGGGCCGCCGTCTCCCACCCCAAGCTCGACGCCCTCGTCGAGATCGTCCGGGAGGAGATGGAGCGCCCCCGGGAGCGGCCCCCGAGGATCCTGGTCTTCGCCCAGTATCGCGACACTATCGAGACCATCCACGCGGCGCTGGAGGCGCAGGGATGGACCGTGGGCCGGTTCGTCGGCCAGGCGAGCCGGGGGGCGCACGACCGGGGGATGTCCCAGGGCGAGCAGGCCCGGGTGCTCCAGGGGTTCCGACAGGGCGCCTTCGCGATCCTGGCGGGCAGCAGTGTCGCCGAGGAGGGGCTCGACGTGCCGGATGTCGACCTGGTGGTATTCTTTGAATCGGTGGCGAGCGAGATCCGGGCAATCCAGCGGCGCGGCCGGACCGGGCGCTCGTCGGTGGGCCGGGTCACGATCCTGTTGACCGAGGACACCCGGGACGTCGGTCATCAGCGGGCCGAGGCCCGCCGCGAGCAGTCGATGCGCCGGATCGTCCGACGGCTGTCGCGGAGACCGCCGACCGACGAGGCGGGCAACGGTGGGCCCCCGAAGCGGCGGCGGGCCGTCGGCGAAGCCCCCTCCTCTTAACCTTGGCGCACTCCCTCGGGCCGGTACGACTCGGGCGCCGGAGTTAAATCAGGTCGTTCGGCTCGCCGGCCCGGTCGACATGTCGGTTCTCTCGGCCGTGGGGCAGAACCTGGGACTGGCGGTGTTTACCGGCCTCCTCTTGGCCCTCATGTTCTACCTCGTCTACGCCATGCTGCGTCCCGAGCGCTTCTAGGGGGCGGCCGTGTTTCCCCTGGAGAGCCTGGTCGACGTAGCCCTGCTCATTGCCCTGGTGCTGGCGATCGCCCCGTGGTTTGGGGCCTACCTGGGCCGGGTCTATCTCAACCGGCCGGCGTTCGGCGACAGTATCCTCACCCCGATCGAGTCCTGGATCTACCGTCTCCTCGGCACCTCCCCCCGCCAGACGATGCGATTCAAGGAGTACGCCGCGGCCCTGCTCCTGACGAGCGGGGTCCTCTTCGTCTGGATGTACCTCGTCCTCACCCTCCAGGGCGGGCTCCCCGGCAACGTCCTCGGGATCCCCAACATGTCCTGGGATCTCGCCTACCACACGACCGCCTCCTTCCTGACGAACACCGACTTCCAGCACTACAACCCCCAGACCTCGATGAGCCTCTGGGGATCGCTCCTGAGCCTGCAGGTCGCGATGTTTTTGTCGGCCGGCTGCGGGCTCGCCGTCGTGGCGGCGTTCATCCGGGGGTTCACCCGCAAGGACGGGACGCTGGGCAACTTCTACGTCGACCTCGTCCGCACCATGACCCGCGTCCTGCTCCCCCTCGCCCTCCTCGCCTCGGTCCTGCTGGTGCTCCTGGGGCTCCCCCAGACCTTCACCGCCTACGTGACGGCCCACACCCTGGGCGGCGGGACGCAGACCCTTTACCTGGGGCCGGTCGCCTCCTGGCAGGCGATCGATCTCCTCGGCACCAACGGCGGGGGATGGTACGCGGCGAACGCGGCGATGCCCTACGCGAACCCCTCGGCCGCCTCCAACCTGCTCGAGACCGGCCTCATGCTGCTCATTCCCCTCTCGACTCCCTTCGCGTTCGCCGAGATCGTCCGGCGGCCCGGTGAGGGGCTACCGTTCGTCGGGACCATCCTCATCGTCCTCCTCGTCGGGATCGGTCTCTTCCTCTTCTTCCAGGGGGGCCCGAACCCTTCCCTGCTGGGCGTTCACGGCCTCACCCAGAATGCCCTGGGCTACCCGACGTTCGGGACCGAGTCCCGGTGGAGCATCTCCGAGTCCTCCGCGTTCCAGGTCGTGAGCGTCTACACCAACACCGGAGCCAACAACCTCGCCATCGGGAGCCTGAACCCGCTGGCCCAGGGGGTTCTCCTCTTCGGGATGTTCACGCAGAGCACTCCCGGCGGCGACGGCACCGGCTTCGGCATGCTGTTGGTCTTCGCGGTGATCGCGGTCTTCGTCGGGGGGCTTATGGTGGGCCGGACCCCGGAGTATCTCGGCAAGAAGGTCGGCAAGGAGCAGATGCGCTGGTCGGCGGGCCTGCTCCTCCTCCATCCGGCCCTGGTCCTGGTCCCCCTCGCCTTCGCCATCCTCGGAGGGTTCGTCGTCTTTGGCGGCGGCATCGCGAGCCACGCCTACCTTTTCACCTCGGTCCTGTACGAATTCACCAGCGAGTCGGCGAACAACGGGAGTTCGCTCGGGTCGCTTGCCGACAACACGCTCTTCTTCAATCTGGTCGGAGGGACCGTGATGCTGATCGGTCGGTTCTATCCGATGATCGGGATGCTCGCCATCGGCTCGATCTTTGCCGAGCAGGAGGTGCTCCCGCCCGGTCCGGGGACCCTGCGGACCCGCAGCGCCACCTTCACGATCTACCTCACCCTGCTCCTCATCATCATCTCGGCTCTCCTCTTCCTCCCCGTCCCCGCGCTGGGGCCGTTCGCCCAGCTGGGGTTCTGATGCCGGCCGTTCCGGATGGACCCGCCGCACCCCCGGTCGTGGAGGATCCGGCGGAGGTCGACGCCGCCGCGGCGGCCGCTCGGCCGGTGGTCGGCCGGCGGGCCTCGCATACGAGCCTTCGCCGGGTGCTGGCCGACTCGCTCCGGATGTTCGATCCCCGCCACGAGATCCGACAACCGGTGATGTTCACCGTCTGGGTCCTGTTCCTCTTCATTGTCGTGATCACCCTCTTTCCCCGGGCCTTTCCGGACATTGCCTCCAGTTACAACCCGGCCTACTACCTCGCGATCTCGCTGATCCTCTTCCTCACGCTCTGGTTCAGCCACCTGGGCTCGGCGATCGCCGAGGCCCAGGGACGGGCCCAGGCCGACAGCCTTCGTCAGATCCGGGGCGGGCTGCGGGCCCGCCGGATCCAGGCCGACGGCACGGCCGCCTGGACGCCGTCGCCGCAGCTCAAGCTCGGGGACATCGTAGAGATCCGCGCCGGGGAACCGGTACCGATCGACGGGGATGTCACCCAGGGAGCTGCCCTCGTCGACGAATCGATGATGACCGGGGAGTCCCAGCCGGCCGTCCGGGAGAGCGGGGGGGACAAGACCAGTGTCCTGGGGGGGACCCAGGTCATTCAGGGGACGATCCGGGTCCGGATCACGGCGACCCAGGGCCATTCGTTCCTCGATCGCCTGATCCAGCTGGTCGAGAACTCTGGACGGGAACCGACGCCCAACGAACTGGCCCTATCGGTGCTGCTGGCCTCGCTGACGATCGCGCTCATCACCGTGATCGGCACCTTCGTCTACCTCGCCGACTTCACCGGCATCGTCCGGGTGAACATCGCCACCCTGGTGGCGCTCTTCGTCTGCCTGATCCCGACCACCATCGGCGCGCTCCTCCCGGCGATCGGCATCTCGGGGATCAACCGGGTCTCGAAGGCGAACGTGGTCGCCAAGTCGGGGAAGGCCGTGGAGGCGGCCGGCGATCTGGATGTCCTGATCCTGGACAAGACCGGGACCATCACCATCGGGAACCGACTCGCCGTCCAGTTCGTGCCGGCGCCCGAGGTGCCGATGCCGGAGCTGCTCTCGGCCGCCATGCTGACCTCCTCCCTGGACGATACCCCGGAAGGCAAATCGATCGTCCGGCTCGCGGCCCGCCGGGGCGCGGTGGCGCAGCGGCTCGACCCGGGGAGCTACGATCTCCAGCCGTTCTCCTCGGAGCGCCGGATGAGCGGGATCCGCCTGCGGGACGGCACCGAGGCGT
>JBBYJM010000116.1:0-4006 GCA_043196275.1 Thermoplasmata archaeon | reverse complement strand
GACGCCCTGAGCCGGGACGGTACCTTCGAGATCGCGCGCGAGTTTGCCGAGCGCTATCCGGAGAGCTTCCGGGTCTGGCAGAGCCCCGGTTCGAGGGGGCAGGGCCGCAACGCCGCGGCCGTTCGGGCCCGGGGTGAGGGCCTCGCCTTCATCGACGGGGACTGCATCGCCGACTCGGCGTGGCTCGCCCGGATCCGTCAGGGGCTCGTCCGGTCGGCCGTCGTGGCCGGCCGGACCGTTCCGATGGGCTCGTCGGCCTACGGGGAGCTCGATCGCGTCGAGCTCTACGAGGACGGGAATGACGTGAGCTACCCTTCGTGCAACCTCGGATACCGGACCGAACTCTTTCGTCGGCTCGGCGGATTTGATGCCCGGTTCATCACCGCCGAAGACATCGACCTGAATCTCCGCGCCGTCCGGTCGGGGGCCCAGATCCTGTACGACCCGAGGGCGATCGTCCTCCACCGGGTGCGCCCCACCTTCCTTCGCTT
The DNA here is from genome assembly GCA_043196275.1 of Thermoplasmata archaeon. GTDB lineage: Archaea > Thermoplasmatota > Thermoplasmata > Lutacidiplasmatales > UBA184 > Lutacidiplasma. The sequence continues at coordinate 3,515 of JBBYJM010000116.1, read as the reverse complement.
CCTCTATCAGGCATTCTGGAACGGGTACGGTCGTAAGCAGCTGACCGAGAAGCACGGCACCCTATGGGGCCATTACCGGGTGCGCCGCCTCCTTCGGCATCAGCACTCCGTCTTGGCCATCTTCCGGATGGCGGCGGCCCTGCTCGGGTACCTCACCCGGGTGGCGACCGGGGGAGACCGTCGTCTGGATCGGTCGGCTCCAAGGCCGTAGGCCCCCCGACCTGCCCCGCCGAGGCGGGGGGTCGCCAGAGGGTGGCCTCGAGCGCCTCGAGCGTGAGGATGCGGTCCTCCACCACGTGGGGCCACAATTCCCGTCGATCGAGAAGGATCGACCGGAGGCCGGTCCGTGCGGCGGCGTGCACATCACTCCAGAATAGGTCCCCCACATAGGCGGTCTTGCGTCGAGGGGTGCCGAGCCTTTCGGTGGCGCTCCGGAAGGCCGCGGGGGCGGGCGGGTAGGTGGCGGCCGCGTCGTCGGCCGTCAGCAGAATCAACCGTTCATCCAATTCGGCCCGCCGCAGGATCCGCCGGGCCGTCTCCAACGGAAGCGGGGTGAGGACGCCGAGCCTCAGGCCGGCCCGACGCCAGGCTTCGAGGCGAGGCTTGACCTCGGGAAAGCTCTCGATGGGACCCGAAGGGCGGAGGAACCGGGCCACGACCGCCTCGCTCTCCTCCTTGGGCAGGGGTCGGCCCGCCAAGCCGTCCAGGGTCGACGCGAGGTGGGTCCGTAGGTCGTCCAACGTCACCGGTGGCGCCCGGCCGGTCAGGCCCGACCAGCGGCGTCGGTCCCAGGCCTTCAATGCCCGCTTGAGGACCGCCTGGGCATGCCCCGGGGCGAGCCGGAGACCGTTGGGGCGCCAGGCCCACTGCCACTGGAGCACGGTGTGGACAGGGACAAGCACATCGTCCAGATCAAAGAGGAGCCCCTCGACCGGGAGATCACCAAGTGCCGAAGGGTCCTCCGGCATAACTCAATCGCGGCCGGACTTCTGGAGTTCGAGCAGGTCCTCGGTCGAAACCTTCTCGCCCTTCTTGAGTCGGGCCAGGAAGTCTTCCTCCCGGGGAGGTTCGGCCTCCGACCAGGCCATCGGTCCCCGACCGCCCCGGGCGGCGTACAGCAGTTTCTCGATGTCGCGGACCTCCTCGATGGCAGCGATATGGCCCCGGTGGGCCTCGTCGGCCTTGCCCTTGACCTCGATCAGGCGGGCTTGGATCTCGTCGGCCTGCCGCCGGAGATCATCGACCTGTTCGTAGAGGGTCACCATCGCCTCGTGCTCCTGCTGGGCCTCGTCGGCGAACTGGCCGACCGCGGCATGGTGCCGTTCAGCCTCCTCGTGGGCCTCGTTCATCGCCTTGAGGGCCTGCTCGATCTCGGGATCCTGGCGCAGCTGGTCGTCCTGCTCCCGGATGGCGGCCTCGAGCCGCTTCATCTCCTCGATGAGCCGACGCTCGGCGTCGGGGGTGAGGGCCGTCGTCATGTGGCGGAACTCGAGCTCCTTGAGCTCCTTCCTGAGCCGCCAGACCGGAACGGCGCCGGGCCGGGGAGCGCGGGATCGCTTAAGTTCCTGGACCCGATCGCCGGCCTCCTGGAGCTTGCGGTTCCACTCCTCCCGGAGCCGCTTCTCCTCCCGAACGCTGGCGTTCAGTTCGTCCCGGCGGCGCCGGTGCTCCTGGGCCTCGGCGCTCTTCGCGCGGAGGAGCTGGAGCAGATCGGCCCGTTCGTCGGCCACCGCCCGGGCGGCGGCGTTGAGTTCATCGCGCTGGGCCCGCAGCTGGTCGGCGCGGGCGTTCGATTCGGCGTGCTTCCGCTCTAGTTCTTCGGTCGCGTCGGTCACTCGGACACCGCCGGGAAAGTTCCCATGCTTCGAGGCGGCTTTCGAGAAATGCCCTTGATATAAAGGCTTCCGCGCCGGGCGGGAGTGCCCGCCCGGCGGCCCCGCCGATTTCCGACTCCGCGTCAGGCTAATATCGGAGCCGCCCGCTCCTCGGGGTGTGGAGGAAGTCGGACGCATCTTCGGGGATGTGGGGCTCGGCCAGTTCCAGCTCTCCCTGACCCTGCCGGTCGAGCGGGGCGACTACCTGGCGGTCGAAGACGAACTGCACGGGCCGGTCCTCTGCCAGCTGGACGACCTCCATCGGAAGAGCGATCTCAACCTCGACCGCGCCCGCCAGCTGGTCCCTTCCCAGGAAGCGACGGTGCAGGAGACGCTCCTCGGGACGGCCCGGATCATCGGCTACCGGGACGGGCAGGGACTCGTCAAGCTGCCGACGATCCCGTTCCGGTCCGGCGCCCACGTCTTCCGGGCCGAGGAACCGCTCATCGCCGCGGTCCTGGGGCTGACCCACAAGCTCGACGCGGGCGCGTACGTCGGTCTCCTGCGCAACCATCGGCTGCGGGTCGAGCTGGACATCAACCAGCTGGTCCAACGGCACGTGAGCGTCCTCGCGAAGACCGGGGGCGGCAAGAGCTACCTCCTCGGGGTCCTGATCGAGGAGCTCCTGCGCCACAAGGTGACCTGCGTCATCATCGATCCCCACGGGGAGTACGGGTCACTGAGGGTCCCGGCCGAAAAGAACGGGGTCCATGCCCGGTTCGGCGTCGAGTCGCAGGGGTTCGGCCGGCAGGTCCAGGAGTACTCGCCGGATCCCACCCTGAACCCCTCCGCGAAACCGCTGACCTTTTCCCTCCGGCACATCGATCCCCGGGACCTGCTGGTCTTCATGGGCCTCACGAACGTGAAGACCTACCTCGCCCCGCTCAAGCAGATCATCGAGGCCGTCGAGGCGAGCCGCCCGGACTACACGATGAAGGATCTGGTCCGGGCGGCCGACGCCCTCGAGGGGGCGGTCGGCGACCAACTGAGGGAGCGGCTCGAGTACCTCGAGCAGACGAAGCTGCTCGCCCCGCAGGGGACCAGCCTGAACGACCTCGTCCAGAAGGGGCAGGCCACCCTGGTGAACCTCCGCGGGGTGGCCCCCGATGTCCAGGAACTGGTGGTCGCCCGGATCGCCACGACGCTCTTCGAGAACCGGAAGAAGGGCCGGATCCCCCCGCTCTTCCTGGTCATCGAGGAGGCCCATAACTTCGCCCCCCAGCAGGGCACGGCCACCTGCTCTCGGATCCTCAAGAATATCGCGAGCGAAGGGCGGAAATTCGGTCTCGGGCTGTGCGTCGTCACCCAGCGGGCCGCGCGGATCGACAAGAGCGTCCTCTCGCAGTGCAATACCCAGCTCATCCTCCAGGTGACCAACCCGCTCGACCTCAAGGCGATCGCGCAGTCGATCGAAGGGCTGACGGCCGGCATGACCGAGATGATCCAGTCGCTCCCGGTCGGCGTCGCCTTGGTGACCGGCGGGGGCTACCATACCCCGCTCTTCTGCGAAGTCCGTCCCCGGGCCACCCGGCACGGCGGGGAGAGTGTCCGGATCGTCGAGAACTGACCGACGGGCCGGGCGGCCGGCTCAGATCTGGGAGCGGAGCTTCTGGCGATCGACCCGGATCCCGGCCGGCGTGA
>JBBYJM010000115.1:0-4039 GCA_043196275.1 Thermoplasmata archaeon | reverse complement strand
GATGAATCCTTCGACCGTCACCTTGGGCACCAGGAGCGGTTCGACCTCCTTGAGGGTCGTCTCCCCGGCCACCAGCCCCCGGGCCTTGCGGATCCCCCGGAGCATCTCATGGACTCCTTCGAAGCTCATGCCCTCGGAGAAGACATACCCCCGGAGGGCCGAGGGCACGAGGAGGGAGAACAGCACATCGGGCTTCTCCTCCGCCCGAGCCGCCAGGGTGTCGGCAACCTCCCGCTCGTAGCCCCGGGAGGTCTTGATCGCCAGGACCGCCTGTCGGGCGATGCAGGCGAGGGTGAGCTTGGCCGACAGGCCCCCCTCCGCGGGTTGGGCCGTCAGCCGGACCTCGACGCGGTCGCCGTAGCGGACGCCGACGGGGGCGGTGATCTCGAACGAGAGAGGGAAGGAAGAGCCCCCCGGCACCGGGAAGGTCGCCTGCTGCTTGCGGACCACCATCTCGGTCCAGGCCCGCTTCCCGGGAGGGATCCAGGAGACCGGCCACTCCGCCCCTTCGCCCGGGTAGGTCGAAGTATACGCGATCTCGGCCGTGAGGGTCACCGTCTGGTCGGCGGAACTCGTGTTGGTCAGCACGACCGAGAGCGTAGTCACCGTACCGGCGGTCACCTGACGGGAGGTGTCGTCGGCCGCCTTCAGGGAGAGGGTCGCGCCCGAGGGGGGGACCGGAGAGGCTGGAGGGCTCGGGGCCGAGGGGGTCGGCACGGTCGGAGCGATCCCCGGGGCCCGGCTGGGGGGGGACGCGGGAGGCTCACCGGAGAGTAGGCCAATACCTTCGTCGGGGGGAGTTTCGTTCATGCTCACTTCCTTCGCCGTCCTCGGGCCGTTACAGGTTCTGGATCAGGTTCTGCCAGATCCAAGGCCCCGATTGGGTGAAGAAGATGTAGATCACGAAGCCGACGCTGCCGATCAGCAGCGCTCCGATCCACGTGACTTCGAGGACCCGGATGTACTCCTTCTGGGTCGGCCGGCGGGCCATCCGGAGGATCCGGCCGTAGCGGCCGTGACCGACGGTCCGCAGCCGCCCGTCGAACTCATCCTGCACTTTGCGTGCCCGGTCCAGGAATGCCATCTTCGAACCTCACCGCACCCGGTCGATCCGCTCGTCGGAGCGGGCGGCCGCCGCCGACGGGCCCAGAATCTGGGAAGACTTAACCCCGGTGACCACGATCATGACCCGGATCGTGCTCCGCATCGTCGGGTCGATCGCGGCCCCCCAGATGATGCGCGCATTCGGGCTGATCGCCTTCTGGACGACCTCGCTCGCGCGTTGGGCCTCGCTGACGGTCATGTCGGGCCCCCCGGTGACGTTGATGAGGGCCCCCGTCGCCCCGGCGATGTCGACCTTGAGGAGCGGGGAGTGGATCGCCTCGTTGACGGCATCCTCGGCCCGGTTGTCGCTCTCCGACTCACCGATGCCGATCAGCGCGACGCCCCCGCCCTTGAGAATCGTCCGGAGGTCGTTGAAGTCGAGGTTGACGAGGCCGGGTCGGGTGATGATCTCGGTGATGCCCCGGATCGAGCGGGCCAGGACCGAGTCGGCGACCTTGAAGGCCGTCTGGATCGGAAGGCGCGGGACCAGTTCCAGGAGCCGGTCGTTGGGGATCGTGATGACCGTGTCCACGGCCGCCGTGAGCCGCTCGAGGCCCCGCAGGGCGTTCTCCTGCCGGACCGCACCCTCGGAAGTGAACGGCAAGGTGCAGACCGCGATGGTGAGCGGCCCTCCGGGGTTGGCTTCCCGGGCGGCTTCGGCGACGATCGGGGCCGATCCGGTCCCCGTCCCGCCGCCCAGTCCGAGGGTGATGAAGACCATGTCGGAGTTCTTGAGGACCTCACGGAGTTCCTCCTCGGCCTCCTTGGCGGCCTTCTCGCCGATCTCGGGGAGCGCCCCCGCTCCGAGCCCGCGGGTGAGCCGCCGGCCGAGCAGGATCTTGCGGTTGGCGTGGACGGTAAGGAGATGCTGGGCGTCGGTGTTGCAGGCGACCATCTCCGCGCCGGAGAGGCCCTCTTCGCTGATCCGGTTGATGGTGTTGGAGCCTCCGCCCCCGCAGCCCACCACCTTGATGTTGGTCTTGAGGGTCGCCAGGACCGCTTCCAGTTCGGCATCATCGCTCGAGGCGGGGATCGGCCGGGCCCGGCCGGTGGTCTCCGGCGGCAGCCGGGCGATGATTTCCTGAGCGAGCGGCCGCATCAGCAGGGTACCTTCGGGAGGGAGAGCAGAGGCCCTCTTATAAATCGTTATTTCCGTTCCGTCCCGACGGAACGCCTGTGGAGTACCGCGACTGGGCCCCAATCTACGACCGCATCCGCACGGAGTTTGGCTTCCCGTTCGAACGGGAGGTGGCCTCGGCGGATGACCTGGAGGCCCGGGCGGCCGGCCGACTGGCGGTCCCCCCCCTCGACCCGCTCCGCAGGCTCCTCTCCGGCCGGACGGTCGTGGTCTGCGGGCTCGCGCCGGGGGCCGGGGCGCCTCCCCTCTGGCGGCTCCCCGCGGAGGCCCCGCCCCCGCTGCTGATCGCCGCCGATGGGGCGACCGAGCGCTGCCTGGCCTCCGCCCTCGTGCCGTCGATCGTGGTCACCGATCTGGACGGACCCGTCGCGGCGGAGGTCAACGCCAACCGGCGGGGTAGCTGGGTGGTCCTCCACGCGCATGGGGACAACCGACCGGCGATCGAGGAGTGGGCCGACCAGTTTCCCGGCCGCCTCGTCGGATCGTGGGCCGGGCCACCTCGGCCCCGGCTGCTGAACGTCGGGGGGTTTACCGACGGCGACCGGGCCGTCCTCCTGGCCGAGCACCTCGGGGCGACCCGGATCCTCCTCTGGGGCTTCGACTTCGTGCGGGTGGACGAACCCGACCCCCGCCAGCGGGACCGCAAGCTGGCGAAGCTCGAGTGGGCCCGGCGGATCATTGCCGAGGCGGCCGGCCGATCCCGGGCCCGGGTCGAAATCTGGCGGCCCGACGGTCGCCGGGTCGCCTACGCGGAGGGGGCGGCCGAGAGCACCACCAGATAAACGACGTCGAGCCCGTTGCGGTAAAGCGGAACGAACGGCAGTTCCGTGAACCAGTGCTGGGCGGCCGCGCTGAGCGGCAGAGCGATCGCGGAGGGGTTCAGGGCGACCCCGACGTACATGACAGAATCAACCGCGACGAGGTCGATCGGCCGGAGCGTGTGGGGCGCATCCGATGCCCGGAGTTCATTCAGGGCGGCCGTCCAGTTGGATCCGTTGAAGAGGGCCGGGGTCGAGTCCCATGTGGCCGGGTTTCCGTCGAACCCGAAGATCATCGAGCTCAACCGGTGGTCGGTCGCGACGACCCAGCTCGGCGAGACGCCGAGGCCGACCCACATCCACAACGTCGCATCGCCGTGCGTCAACCCTTCCTGGAAGCCGCCAAAGTCGGCCTGAGGCGGGTAGACGATCGCCGCATTGGCGGCGATCAGGACGATCAGGCCCACGCTCGCGGCCACCAGGGCGCGCCGACCGGCCCGATCGCCGGCCCGGGCCACCAGCCGGCCGGCACCGATCGCGACCAGGAGGCCGACCGGGATCAGGATGTATTCGACATGCCGAGAGGGCGGGATCGCATTGATGAAGCCCGAAATCTGCGGAGCCAACCCGCCGGCGACGAGCGTAACGAGCGCCGAGATCCCGAGGGCCCCGAGCCAGGTGAGGCTGAAGGGTCCCAACCGGGCCAGGGTCGGCGTCCGGCGGCTTCCGGCGGCGAGCAGTCCGAGCCCCAGGAGGGGGGTGAACCAGAGGATGGTCGCCGGGTTCGTCATCTGGGTCGTTCCGGGCAGTGGGACGATCAGCAGCAGGGCGACGGCTCCGAAGACCACCACGGCGATGATCACGAGATCCCGTACCAGGCTGTGATCGGACGGCAACCGGACCCACCGGCGGAGGGGGCGACGACTCCGACGGTACCGGAGGAGGGCCGCCGCGGCCAGGAGCGTCAGCAGGGCCAGGGACTCCAGCGCGGCAAAGCTGGTCCCAGGCAGGTTGCCGAGACCGGGGACGATGAACAGGC
>JBBYJM010000114.1:0-4045 GCA_043196275.1 Thermoplasmata archaeon | reverse complement strand
ACGACCAGGATCTCCCAGTCGATCGGGTCCGAAGCCCAGATCCCCCGGTTCGCCTCCTCGGCGGCGAGGCGGAAGCTCCGGAGGACGGGGCCGATCGATTCGGCCTCGTTGAGCGTCGGCACGACGAGGGTCGCCCGCATAAGTGGGGCGATAGCGCCCACTTCTCCTTAAGCTCCGTCGGCCTGCGCCGGCATGCCCCCGGGTTCCCGACCGGTGCCCCGACGGCGCTACGGCCAGTTCCCGACGACCGCCGATGTGGGGATCTGGGCCCGGGGACGCAGCCCGGAGGCGCTGTTCGAGGGGCTCGGGCTCGGCCTCTATGCGCTGCTCACCGACCGGCGGACGGTCCGGGGCCGGGAGGAGCGCCGGGTCCGGGCCGAGGCGGCCGACCTGCCCGGGCTCGTGGTCGGGTTCCTCACCGAGCTCGTCGTCCGCCAGCAGGTCGAGGGGTTCCTGGCCCGACGGGTCGACGTCACCTTCGCTCCCGGACCGCCCCCGTCGGTCGAGGCCCGGCTCTTCGGGGAGCCGTTCGACCCGGCCCGGCACCCGGCCAAGGTCGAGGTGAAGGCGATCACCTTCCACCGGCTCGACTTCGACCCGGCGCGCGGGCGCGCCCGGGTGATCGTCGATATCTGACGCCGGTCGGCCGGCTCAGGGCATCCGATCGACGATCGCCGACAGCGCGGACCCCTTCGCCGGCGCCCGGCCGGCCTTGGTCAGAATCCGCTCCATCGCCGCGAAGGTGACGAGCAGATCCGGCCAGTCGGCGAACCCCATGTGGCCGATCCGGAAGATCTTGCCCTTGAGGCTGCCCTGTCCGCCCTGGAGGAGCACGTTGTACTCCCGCTCGAGGACCTTGCGGAAGGTCGCGTCGGTGAGACCCTCGGGGTTGTGGAGCGCGGTCACCGTGTCGGAGGCGTGGGCCGGCGCGGGCAGGAGCTTGAGCCCCAGCGCCTCGGCGGCCGCCCGGCTTGCCTCGGCGAGCCGGTGGGTCCGCTCGAGGCGGGCGTCGAGACCCTCCTCCCGGAGGAGGAGCAGGGCTTCCCGGAGGGCGAGGAAGAGCGGCACCGCCGGGGTCCAGGGGGTGTCGTGATCCCGGAGCGACTTCAGGTGGGCGGCCAGATCGAGGTAGTACGTCCCCGGGTGGAGGGCGGCGACCGCGCGTTCCGAGAGGTGGACCATCGAGAGGCCCGCGGGAGCGCCGAGCCCCTTCTGGCTCCCGGCGACGACCGCGTCGATCCCCCACGACTCGATGGGGAGCGGAAGGCCGGCGAGCGAGCTGATCCCGTCGACCAGGAAGAGCGCGCCGGAGCGGCGGACCGCGGGCGCGAGGGCGCCCAGGTCGTTCGCGACCCCGGCGCTCGTCTCATTGTGGACCGCACAGACGGCGACGACATCCCCCTTCTCGAGCTCGGCCCGGGCGGCGTCGACCGACCAGCGCTGGCCCCACGGCGCGGAGACCACCGTCACCTCGGCGGCGAACCGCCGGACGATCTCCTGGGTCCGCTCCCCGAAGTTCCCGTTGGAGAGGACCAGCACCCGGCCCTGGCGGGGGACGAGGCTCGAGTACATCGCCTCGAGTCCGGCGGTCCCGCTGCCGGTGAGGACGACCTGGGCGCCCCGGGCGCCGAAAAGCACGGGCAGAAGCTCCTGGATCTCCTGGACCACCCCGTGGAAATAGTCGCCCCGGTGGTTGAGCGACGGCATCGACATCACCCGGAGGATCCGGGGATGGATCCGGACCGGGCCGGCGATCAGAAAGGTCGCGGTCTCAGGGTCGAACTTCATGGGCGGGCTCCCGGCGCAGGCACCTGCGACATCAGCGGCTCACCGCGGAGCGCGCGCAAAAGCTCATCGACCACGTCCCGGCCGGCCCGCGCCTGCCCCTCGACGGTCGCCGCGCCGATGTGCGGCGTGGGGATGAAGCGGGGGTGCCGGAGCAGCTCGGTCCGGGTGGGCGGTTCGGTCTCGAAGACGTCGAGGGCGGCGCCGCCCAGGTGACCCGACTCGAGGGCGTGGAAGAGCGCGGCCTCGTCGACCAGCGCCCCGCGGGCGACGTTGACGAGATAGCTCCCGCGGCGCATCTTCGCGATCGCCGCGGCGTTGATGAGGTGGTGGTTCTGGGGGGTCAGGGCCGCGTGGATGCTCACGATGTCGCTGCCCGAGAGCACTTCATCGAGCCCCATCAGCGGCGTCGCATCGGGGGAGTTCGCCAGCAGGGGGTCGTAGGCCCGGGTCACGATGCGGAACGGGACGAGCGCGGCGGCGATCCCCCGGGCGATCCGGCCGTAGCCGACGAAGCCGACGGTCTTGCCCGCCAGCTCCCGGCCGTGGGTGGAGCGGTCCCACCGGCCCCCCCGGGTCGAATCGATCGAGCCCTGGAGTCCCCGGATGAGGAGGAGGTAGAGCGCGACCGAGAGCTCGACCACGCTCTGGGTCGCGGCCCCCGGCGCGTTGACGACCCGGATCCCCCGGGCCCCGGCGGCCGGAAGGTCGACGTTGTCGACCCCGACCCCAGCCCGGGCGATGATCGAGAGCTTCGGGGCGCGGGCGATCAGGTCGGCGGTCACCTTGGTCCGGCTCCGGACGACGAGCCCCCACGCCTCGGGGAGCGCGCCGGCGAGCGCTTCGGGACCGGCCGAGGCGTCGACGACGCGGCACGGCCCCCCACGGAGCAGCTCGACGGCCTGGGCGTCGATCGGATCGGCGATGACGATCACGGGGAGGTCGGTCATATGCGGGGTCGAGGACCCCCCCGTTCTAAACGCTTCGGGCCGCCGGCCGGACCGCCCGCTCGCCTCCGCCCGTCAGGCCCGAACCTTCGGCACCGGGGTCTGGGCGAGGCACTGGTCGACGATCGCCTCGGACCGGATCCCCCGGATCCACGGTTCGGCCTTGACGACGATCCGGTGGGCCAGGGCCGGGGCCGCGAGGAGCTTCACATCGTCCGGCAGCACGAAACTGCGGCCTTCCAGGAGGGCCCGGGCCCGGGCCACCTTCTGGAGGGCGAGCGATCCCCGGGGGGAGGCGCCGACCTCGGCCCTCGGGTCCTGCCGGGTCGCCCGGACCAGGTCGACGATGTAGCCTTCCACCGACGCGTCGACCTCGACCTCCTCCACCGCCCCCTGGAGCCGCCGGAACTCGCCGGGGCCGAGGACCGGGGGCACCTCCCAGGTGTCCTGCCGGCGGGCCCGTCGGCGGGCGAGGATCGCCCGTTCCTCCTCGGGCGTCGGATAGCCGACCCTGAGCCGGAGCAGAAACCGGTCGACCTGGGCCTCCGGGAGCGGATAGGTCCCCTCGAGTTCGAGGGGATTCTCGGTCGCGAGGACCAGGAACGGTCGGGCGAGCGGGCGGCTCTCCCGCTCGCTCGTGATCTGGTACTCCTGCATCGCCTCGAGAAGGGCCGACTGGACCTTCGGGGGGGCGCGGTTGATCTCGTCGGCGAGCAGGAGCTGGGTGAAGAGCGGACCGGGCCGGAAGGTGAAGCCGCCCTTCTGGGGATCCATCACCTCGCCGCCGGTCAGGTCGTGGGGCAGGAGGTCGGCCGTGAACTGGATCCGCTGGAAGTCGAGACCGAGCGCCCCGGCGAACGACCGGGCGATGAGCGTCTTACCGAGGCCGGGAAGGTCCTCGAGCAGGAGGTGCCCGTCGGAGAGCAGCCCGAGCAGGACCTGGTCGACGATCGCCTCCCGGCCGACCACGGCGGTGTGCACCGCCGTCCGTACCTCCTGGAGCCGTTCCTTGAGCCCGCCCGCGTCGACCATCGGCCCCCTACACCGTGGGTGGATAAAGCAGGATACGGGCGCCGGTCCGGGGCTCCAGGGTGGGCCTCGGGACCGGAGCGATCGGGTATTCCCCGGCCGTAACGAGTCCGCCTCACCGCAGGCACTGCCCTCTCCGCGGTCTGACCCCGGCCGGGGGTATCGGACACCGGGGTTGTCCTCGATTCATCCCCTGCGGACGACCCGTCCGCGTCGGGTCGGGAGGGACCCTTCGTCGGCATTCGGATGCGGTGTTGGGCCGCATCCTCCCCCCCAGTCCCGAT
>JBBYJM010000113.1:0-4048 GCA_043196275.1 Thermoplasmata archaeon | reverse complement strand
TGATCGGGAGCCTGGGGCCGGGGGTTGGATCGCACGGTGGTCTCCCCAGTTCCGGGGCCCGGTCGGTCCGTGCACCACTCGACGTGGCCCCGGCCCATCCCGCGATCCGAAGTTCCGGGGTCGCTCGGGGGTCGGGCTCGGTCCGGACGAAGAACCTCGGGCCGTCCAGTTCCATCACCGCGGTGACGGGCGTCGGCTATGCGACCGGCGTCGCCTACGATGGCCAGAATGGGAACCTGTATGTCGCGGCCGATGAAGGGACCGAGGTGATGGTGTGGAACGCCACGACGTTCCGCTATATTCAGGCGATCACCATTCCCGGCGCGGTCCAGGGCCCCTTTTCGGTCCCCTTGGCCTACGATCCGGCCAACGGCCGCCTCTATGTGGCCGTTAGCGGCGGGGGGGGCCAGAATCCCGGTACGAATGTCACCGTGATCAATGGGACGACCGACCAGGTGGAGACGTCCCTGAACGTGGGTCCCGATCCGACGGCCATCGTCGCCGACCCGTCGAACGGTCAGGTCTACGTGAGCACGGGGGGGACCAACTCCGGGGCCGACTGGTGGGGCAACTTGACCGTGATCAACGGGTCGACAAACCGGATCGCCGGCTATGTACCGGTACCGGCCTCGAGCCCGTGCAAGGGCCTCACGTCGCTCGCCTACGACCCCTCGAACGGGTACGTCTATGCGATGGGCCTTGGCGAACTCTGTTGGGTCGACCCGGCCTCGAACTCCTGGGCGGGAAACCTCAGCCTCTACCCGACCGGGGGGGCCGGCCAGGTGGGGACGCTGGCCTTCGACCCGGCCGACGGCGACCTCTACGCCGCCGCCGAGTCGATCTGGGCTCCCAACGGCACGCAGCAACCCTCCGAACTCTACGTGGTCAATGCCTCGACCGACCGGATCGTCGAGCAGGTCCGGCTGCCGTTCAGCTCGCCCGGGCCCCGCGTGGAGAGCAACATGAACCTCCCGGGGGTCGGCTACGACGGACGGACCGGGGAGGTGCTGGTGGCGGGGGCCAACTACGGGGGGGAGGAGACCCAACAGCCGCAGTTCAGCAGCATCGTATGGGTCTTCAACGGTTCCTCGCAGGTCGGGACATTCTACACCGGGCAAGACAGCAACGTCATCGCCCCGGGGATCGCCTACGATCCTCAAAGCGGAGACGCCTTCGTCTCCAACGCGGGGGATAGCTCGGTTTCGATCGTGCCGCCGCAGATGCCGCTCGCCCCCACCGTCTCCCCGGCGGTGGCGCAGGTGGTGACGCAGGGGACCCAGATCTTTACGGCGGCCTCGAGCACCTGCCTGGACGGAAGCTGCAGCAGCCCGCTCCGGTTGACCTGGGCGCTCAACGACAGCGTCGGGACCCTCAATGCCACCTCCGGGGTTTCGGTCGGGTTTACCGCCGGAACGGTGCCGGGCGAGGGGACCCTGAACGTCTCCGTCACCTCCGAGGGCTACACCGAGGTGACCCCGGTCCCGATCCGGACGCATGCCCCCTTCCAGGCGAACCTGACCGCGTCGGTCTTCCGGACCGACGTCAATGCGAGCCTGACCCTCACGACCCTCGTATCGGGGGGCACCGGCGGCCCGTACGGGTTCCGGTATGCCGAATCCAGCCCGATCGGCGGCTGCCGATGGAAGAATGCCTCGCAGGTGACCTGCACGCCGACCACGGTCGGATCCTTTTCGGTCTCGGTCAATGTGACCGATTCGACGGGGGAAAGCTCGATCGCCGACTCGCCCACCATCGTGGTGGGTCCCCAGCTCTACGCCCGACTCTCGGTCTCCAACTCGACCCCTCTCCTGGGCCAGACGGTCGCCTTCGTCGCGAATGCGACCGGCGGGGTGGCCCCCTACAACTACACCTACACCGGGCTGCCGCCGGGGTGCGTCTCGGAGGACGCCCCGGCGGTGGGGTGCCTTCCCACCCAGTCGGAGTACTACAACATCACGGTCCACGTGAGGGACCAGGACAACGTCACCGTCAACGCGACGGTGACGATGCACGTGATCTTCGACTTCAACGTCGTGGTACCGGCGACCGGGTCGGTCGGGAACCCCTTCACCATCAGCGTCAACACGAACGAGACCTTCTCGGCGGCCGGGCCCGCCTCCGGGGGGACCGACGGCTTCAGCCTCTTCACCTACCACTACGCGGGATTGCCGCCCGGCTGTTCCAGCCAGGACGTGCCCCACCTGGTCTGCACCCCGTCGCAGAACGGTACCTACCCCATCACCGTCACGGTCTACGATGACGTGGGGGACCACAACTCCCACACGGTCGTAGTGACCATCCTGTCCCGCTCGGCCTCCTCCGGCGGGGGAGCCGCGGGCGGCCTGCCGATCCCCCTGGATCTGCTGGTCACGGGCGGGCTGGCCGGCCTGGCCGCCGCCGCGGTGGTGACCGCCCTCGTGATCCGCCGGACGAAGCGGCAGAAGTCCATTTAGTGGAGCGGCCAGCCGAGATGCCCGGCGACGGTCGGTCGCGGCCGCTAGGGCCTTCGAGGCGGGGCGTCGATTCGCCCGCACGGTGTCCTGCAGCCGTTTACCCATGGCGTTCCGCTCCCCGTTCCGATACCCCAGGGCTCGATCCATCGCCATTCCGAGCTCCCATGCCGACGTGACCGCCGTCCCCGATAGCGTCGGTTCCTCGATTCCCCTCGCGGGGGTCTTTACCGGGTACATCCCACTCGCGTGGGTCGCCGTCAGGGTGGAAATCACCCCGATCCCTCTCGCCCCCTGCCGCGCAATCGGCGTTCAGTGGGTAAACAACTCGGCGGGATGAGGTGGACCGATTCCTCCTCGGGATACTTTGCCCGTTCTTCTTTCAGGAACCTTAGCCAGTTCGCTGAGGGCTGGGTCCGATCGACGTGGCCCAACACCGGCCGACGATCGACCTTCAGCATGAGGAGTTCGCCGGTCGTCCCGTCCTCGCGGCGACGCTCGGCGGGGATTCGCTCCGGGAGTCCCTTCGGGAACCGTGCGGAGCCCCCTTGGGGCACCCGCGGGATCGGTCCGATCTCGTCGGTGCTGGACACCCCCGCGGGTGTGGGGCTCTCGGGTGGGGTGCTCGATGTACGGCTACCTGACGTCCCGTTCCGGGTCGGGGCTCTTCTTCTACGTTCGGAGCGACGATTGCGGATGTCGGTCCCAAGGAGAACGACTCGAAGCCCCTCCTCGGTCGATCGCCGTCTTCCGGAGACGGGAGAGACTCCACGAGAGTGAACGGGATCCCCCGGTCTTTCGGACGGGTGGTGGCCAGCGCCGTAAGCGCGGGCGCGGCTCGTCCGAGAACTTCGCCTTGGGTCCCGGCTCCCCGCAGGGCTTGAGCATCTTGACGCCGTGGGGGTAAAACTCGAAATCAACCGGCGAATCTATAGTCCTCGCGCATCAAGGCGAGGACGCCAATCTTCGGCGGAGTGAACCCTTGGGCTGAGGCGAGAACGACCGGGGCCCGAATCGCCTCGACCGCGTCAGGCCCAAGGCGAACGGTGCGTCGGAGGCGGTAGCTCTCGCCGTCTGTGATTGGGGGGACCCGAAATACCCTGTTCCAGGGCCGGGCGGTTCGCCGGAAAGTACGATCGCTCCAGACCCCGAACAACCCTGCCGACCGCTTTGCTAGCGCGGAAGGGGCTCGTCCCCGGGGAGGTTCGTCTTCGGCGACCCGACGGCTCGCGGACGCCGGGCCGCCTCCCCGGTATGCCCCGTCGGCGCTTCGCTCCCCGTGAGAGGCGCCGGGGTCGTCCCGGGAGACCGACCGATGGTCAAGGGAAACGCTCAAGTCACTTGAACGCCTTCCCATGGCCGAGGCCAAGGAACCGACGATGAAGCTGCCGGACGATCCGCTCACGTGGGTGATCCAGAACCCCCACGCCCCCGTCATCCTCGAGAACCTGAGGGACGGCAAGCCCCACGACCCGGTGGAAGTCCGCCGATCCGCCGACATCCACCCGGAGAGCTTTCGCCTCGCACTTCACGGCCTCGCGCTCTACGAATTGGTGTGGATGCGGGCCGCCAAGGGGGCGAGGTGGGGGCATCACTCC
>JBBYJM010000112.1:0-4067 GCA_043196275.1 Thermoplasmata archaeon | reverse complement strand
GCGAGCAGGGCCCCGACCAACGGGGCCCCGATCATCACGGGAATCACCACCCCCACCCCGGCGGCGAAGCAGGCGATTACGAGTCCCCGCGCGGCCGCGGATCCAATCTCTCCGGTCACCAACGGCCGGTCGGGGTGGTTGGCCCGATCCCCCTCCCGGTCCAGGAGATCGTTGAGCGCATTGCCTCCGGCGGTCACAAGCCCCGTGGAGACTGCCGCGAGCAGCAGGTAGAGATCGTCCGTGCCGGTGAGTTGGAGGCCCATCCCCCGGGCGGCCCATCCCCCGACGAGCGTCCCCACCGCCGATACCGCGACGTTGGGGATCCGGGCCAGCCTGAGCCAGCGGTTCATGCGCCGGGGTGGGGGGCCGGCTTGCTTAACGGTTTGGATGGCGGGGGTCCCATGCCCCGGGTCGGTCCGAACCTCCGGAACCTCTCTACGCGGGGTGGCTCCTTATCTGGGCCTGCGCTAGGGGGAGCCCATGGGCCGGTCTCCGGGGATTCACCCACCGGTCGCCCGACGCTTCCGGCTCGCCAACGGGCTCCGGGTCATTCTCGCCCCCCTTCCCCAGAGCCCCACCGTGAGCGTCTGGGTCTGGTATTCGATCGGCTCGCGGCAGGAGTGGCCCGGCATCACCGGCGCCTCCCACTGGATCGAGCACCTGCTCTTCCAGGGAAGCCCCCGGTACGGCAAAGGCGAGATCGACCGGGCGATCCTCGAGGTCGGCGGGACCCTGAACGCCTTCACCGACAACGACTTCACCGCCTACTTCAGCACCGTACCCCGGGACCGGTGGGCGATCCCGCTCGACATCGAGGCGGACCGGATGACTCGCGCCCTGCTCGACGACGCGGAGGTCGAACGGGAGCGGAGGGTGGTGCTCTCGGAACGGGAGGGCAATGAAAACTGGCCCGAGTTCCGGGTGGAGGAGGAACTGTATCAGCTCGCGTTCCGGCAGCATCCCTACCGGTGGGACGCCCTGGGTCGACGTGAGGATATCGAGCGGATCACACCCGACGAACTGAGGACCTACTACCGACGGTACTACGGCCCGAGGAATGCCACCCTCATCGTGGCCGGGGCCTTCGATGTCGGGACCCTGCGCGGGGAGGTTGAACGGCGGTTCGAGGGACTGCTGGCCTCCGGGGAACTTCCGGCACCGCTGCCGCCGGAACCGGCACCGAGCAGCGAGCGGCGCGCGACGCTCCGTGGCCCGGGCACCACCGCGATCGTCCAATTCGGCTGGAGGGCTCCTTCGCTCGACCCCCCCGACACACCGGCGCTGCTCGCCCTCGACGCCCTTCTCGGGGGGGAGGTGGCGCTCTTCCAGGTGGGCGGGTCCGGCGGCCATCGATCCGACCACCCCGGTGCCCGGCTCTACCGCGCGCTGGTCGATTCGGGCCTCGCGGTCCGGGCCAGCAGCCACTGGCCCGCGCGGGTCGACCCCGGCCTCTTCACCATCCAGGTGCAGGCCGCGCCCCGGGTGTCGGTCGGCCGGATCGAGGCAGCGGTCCTGGCCGAGACAGAGCGGCTCACCCGCCGCCTGCCCTCGACTCGGGAACTGGCCGAGATCCGCACCCGGGCCCGCCGGGGCGTGGAGGCCGCCTACGAAGGGGCGAGCCGGACCGCGTTCCGTCTCGGATTCTTCGAGACGCTCGGGGGCCGGGCCCTCGAAGGACGACTCTACCGCGCCTTCCAACAAGTCTCCGGACAGGAGATCCGGGAGGCCGCGCGTCGCGTGTTCGTGCCGGAGGGGCGCTCGACCGTCATCTACGAGCCCCTCGGAGGTCCGGATCATGCCTGAACGCCCAGACCCCCGACGGGTCTCCTTCCACGAACTCCCGGGCGGAGCCCGACTGGTCGTCCAGCCGGCCCCGGAGGGCAGCCGGCGGTTCGCGGCGAGCTACCTCGGCCCGGCCGGACATGGGTTCGATCCCCCTGGCCGGGAGGGACTCGCGGAGATCACCGCCGAGGCGCTCCTCGCGGGGACCGACCGGCTCGATCGGGCGGCGCTCTTCCGCCAGGTCGACCGCTGGGGCGGCGCATTGCGTGTCTCGACCGACCCCGAGATGGTCCACCTGGAGGTTCAGGGTCCGGCCGAAGAGGACCGTAGACTCCTCGGGCTCCTGGCCGAGGTTCTGAATTCGCCCCGATTCGCTCCCCATGAGATCGACCGGATCCGCCGTGAGCTCATCGAGGCCCAGCTCCGGGAACGGCAGATCGCCTCCCTCCGGGCCGAAGCCGAACTCCACCACCGGTTGTTTCCTGCGGGCCACCCGTACCGGGACTCCGGAGCGGGAAGCTTTCCCTCGGTCTCCCGGATCCGTCCGGCGGATCTGGAGTTGTTCCATCGCCGTCACTACTCGGGCCAAGGCGGAGTCATTGTCATCACTCACCCCCGTCCGAGCTCCTCGCTGAGGGGCACGGTGGCGAGGTTGTTCGATGGTTGGCCGGCCGGTCGCCCCCCGACGCCGCCCCGAATCGATCCCCGACCCCCGCCGTCCCGGAGGGTTGCCCGGATCGCGCTCCCCGGGCAGTCTCAGGTGGAGATCCGGATCGGGACGATGAGCCTGGACCGACACTCTCCCCTCTATCCGGCCGCGGAACTGGCCGATGAGCTCCTAGGGCGACGACCGGTGCTGTCGCGCCTTTTCCAGGTGATCCGGGAGAGGGAGGGACTTGCCTACCACGCCTCGAGTCAGCTATCGGCCCTTTCCTGGGGCGGTTACTGGGAGCTCCAGGCGGGCACCGCTCCCCGGGGGGCCGACCCCGCACTCCGTCTGCTCGAAGCCGAGGTGAACCGTCTCGCTGAAGAGGCTCCGGACGAGCGGGAGCTTCGCCGCATCCGCGAGAGCGCGATCGGCTCGATCCCGTTGGACCTGGAGACCGCCTCGACCGCGCATGACTGGGCGGTCGAGATCGGCCGGTACGGGTACCCTGAAACCTACCTTCTCGACTGGCCCGAGCGAATCCGGGCCGTCACGACGGACGACCTGCGGGAGGCGTGGCGGCAGGGTTTCGATTGGGACCACGCCGTAGTTGTCCTCGCCGGTCCCCTCCCTTAGTAATCGCGCCCGGCAATCGAACCCCAAGGCAGCTTCGGATCCGAGGCATAGGACCGGTCCGGGCTGGGCAGGTGGCACGCGGGAGTGCGTGACGGGCTGCCCGAGACGGCAGCCTTGTCGGAGTAGTTACCGCGCTCCTACCGTCTGAGTCCCACCGCCGCCTTCGCCCCCACCCGAGGACGACCCGCCGGAGGTGAGCCGGGGGATCACGAACGCCCCGATCAAGAGGAATCCCACCAGAAGCAGGAGGGTGATGCCGATGATCGCGGAGTACGGGATCGCGGTGCTCGATGTATAGGTCAGTCCATTGCCGATGAGCGGAATCGGACTCTTGGGACCCAAGAGCGTGAAAATCCCCCAAGTGACACCGACGAAGATCGCGGTGACCAAGGTATCACCCGCCCCAAATGGATAGGAGTCGGGCAGCGGGTGGTAGCGGAGGGCCAGGTAGAGGAAGATCAGGATCAGGCAGATCAGCAACACCCAGACCAGAAACATCCCAACAACGAGGAACAGGATCCCAAACGTCACCAGCGCCAGTGCATACAACGGTACATCCATGGTTCCAACCCCCTTTCGATTGAGACTCCTTTTGAATGCCGATCCGCCCTACTTCTTGGACCCAGGCCCTTGATAGATCGTCATCGGCTCGCTCGGGGGGGAGGCTGGACGGGGCCCTCCCGAAGAGCCGGTGGGAGCCGAGGGCTTCGCGGCCGAAGTTTGAGGAGGTGATGGCTTGGTCGATCCGTTGGCCTTCGAGCCTTGGGAACGGCGGACCACGAAGGCCACCAGCAGTCCGACCACCAGCAGAACGGCCAACAGCCCGAACGAAATGGCTGCCATGCTGCTGGACGCAGAGCCGGAGGAGGCCCCGGAGCCCCCCGAGTTGGTCGGGACAAAGGCCGCCAGCTCGGTGATCGGGGAGTTCACGGTCACGTTGAAGGTCGTTGATGTGCCGTTGTAGCTTCCGACTCCCTGGCCCGTCCAGTTGCTGAACCGATAG
>JBBYJM010000111.1:0-4084 GCA_043196275.1 Thermoplasmata archaeon | reverse complement strand
GGCTCGGTCCCGAGGAACTCACGACCGCCGCCCGGTCGGAGCTCCCGCGGGCCCTCGAGCAGATCGTCCGGGCGCACCCCGAGCGGTACCTGCGCTTCTTCAACGAGGCGCCCGCCGTCTCCCGGCGGTTCCACCTGCTCGAACTCCTGCCGGGGATCGGGAAGAAGACGATGCAGGCGATCGTCGACGAACGTCGCCGCGCGCCGTTCACGAGCTTCGAGGAGCTTGCGCAGCGGGGCCATCTGAAGGAGCCCGAACGGCTGATCGCCGCCCGGATGGAGCAGGAACTCACCGGTGTCGAGGACAAGTACCGGCTCTTCGTCCCCCTCTGAGGGGGTCCCCGAGCGGCCGGCGGAGATCGCGGAGGCGCTCCGGCGGCTCGGCGTCCGCCCGAGCCGATCCCGCGGCCAGTCGTTCCTCACCGACCCCTTTGTCGCCGACGCCGAGGCGGCCCTCGTCGACCGGGGGTCCGGGGGGCGGATCGTCGAGATCGGGGGAGGGCTGGGGCTCCTCACCCGGGCGCTGGTCCGCCGGGGGGACCGACCGATCGTCCTCGAACGGGACCCCCGGCTCGCCGCGCACCTGCGCCGGATCTTCGGGTCGGCGATCGAGCTCCGCGCGATGGACGCCCTCGAATTCGACTGGCGGCCGGACGACCGGATGGTCGGCAACCTGCCGTTTGTCGTCGGCACGCCGCTCCTCCTCCGGGCCCTCAGGGCCCGGATCCCCCAGATGGTCGTGCTCCTCCAGGCCGAAGTCGCCGAACGGCTCGCGGCCCCCCCCGGAGGCGCCGACTACGGCCGACTGTCCATCCTCGTCCGGCTTTTCGCGACGCCCGAGCTGTTCCAACGGGTGCCGTCCCGGGCCTTCTTCCCGCCCCCCGAGGTCGACGGACGGATCGTGACGCTCACCGCCCGGACGGGCGAGCTGCCGGTCCCCTCGGTCGAGCGGCTCGAGTCGGTGGTCCGGGTCCTCTTCTCGGAGCGGCGGAAGCAGCTCGGGAACCTGCTCACGAAGGTGGCGGAGCCCCCGAGAGCGGCGGCGCTGGCCCGGGCCGCCGGATGGCCCGACGGCTGGGAGCGCCGGCGCCCGCAGGAGCTCCCGCCCGAGGCGTACTTCCGCCTCGCGGCGGTGCTGGCGTGAGCCGCCAATGGCGGCATATATAGCCCGGGACCCTCCACGGCCCATGGCCAGTGCGGACCCGCTCCCCGAGTTCGAGCCCTACAAGGTGAAGGTCGTCGAGGCGATCCCGACCCCCGACCGCTCCGAGCGGGAACGGGCCCTCCGTCGGGCCGGCTACAACCTCTTCAACCTTCGTTCCTCGGAGGTGACGATCGACCTCCTGACCGATTCGGGCACCGGCGCGATGAGCGACCGGCAGTGGGCCGGCCTCATGCTGGGGGACGAGTCGTATGCGGGCTCCCGGAACTTCGACCGGTTCGAGGATACGGTCCGGGAGCTCACCGGGTTCCCCCACATCCTGCCGACCCACCAGGGTCGGGCGGCCGAGAACCTCCTCTTCTCCGCGCTTGCCCGGCCGGGGACGGTCATCCCGAACAACATGCATTTCGATACGACCCAGGCACACGTGACCCGCAACGGGGCCCGGCCGGTCAACCTCGCGATCCCCGAGGCGTACGATCCCCAGTCGGAGCACCCGTTCAAGGGCAACATGGACGTCGCGGCGCTCGAGGCCCTCTTGCGGTCGGAGGGGCGGGCGAAGGTGCCGCTCGTGATGATGACGATCACGAACAATACCGGCGGGGGCCAGCCGGTGTCGGTCGCCAACCTGCGGGCGGTCTCCCGCGTCTGCCGGCGCCACCGGGTGCCGCTCTACCTCGACATGTGCCGGTGGGCCGAGAACGCCTACCTGGTCCGGGAACGGGAGGCCGGCCAGCGGCACCGCCCGATCGCCGCGATCGGGCGGGAGTTCTTCGACCGGGCCGACGGCGCGACGATGAGCGCCAAGAAGGACGGGCTGGTCAACATCGGCGGTTTCCTCGCGACCCGGGACCCCCGGCTCGCCGAACGGCTCAAGGAGATGCTGATCCTCTACGAGGGGTTCCCCACCTACGGGGGGCTGGCCCGCCGGGACCTGGAGGCGGTCGCGATTGGGCTCAAGGAGGCGACCGACCTCGCCTACCTCGCGCACCGGATCGGCCAGGTGCGGGAGCTCGGTCGCCGCCTGGAGGCCCGGAACGTCCCGTTCCTTCGGCCGGTCGGGGGCCACGGGATCTACCTCGATGTCCGGCGCTTCCTGCCCCACCTCCCGACCTCCGAGCTCCCCGGCCAGGCCCTCGTGGTCGAGCTGTACCGGGAGGGCGGGCTCCGCACCGTCGAGGTCGGGTCGATCATGTTCGGGGAGGGCACCCCCGAGGGCCGGGAGCCGCTCGAACTGGTCCGGCTCGCCCTTCCCCGGCGGGTCTACACCCAGAGCCACCTCGCCTACGTCGCCGAGGTGGTCGCGCGGGTCTTTGAGCGTCGGGCGTCGATCCGGGGGATGACCATGACCTACCGACCCGAGCGGCTCCCCCACTTCACCGCCCGTTTCGCCCCGAAGGGGGCGGCGCGGACGGCGCGTCAGTAGGTGGCGATCGTACCCTCGTCCTTGGTCCGGTTGAGGACCCACCGGAACAGCCCGAGCCCCATCGGGATCGTGATCACCGCGTAGAGGGCCATGTACGCGAGCGATGGGGCGACCGACCCGAGCGTCCCGCCGGCGAGGAGGCCGGAGCGCAGCGCGTCGAGCCCGAAGGTGAGCGGAATCGAGTAGGCGAGCCACCGGATGCTCGCCGGAAGGACCGCGACCGGGAAGAGCACCCCGGCGAAGAACTGGGTGAAGGTGCTGAAGAAGAGCGCAACCGGGTTGCCCTGCTTGGTCCAGAGGATGAAGGCGGCGGCGACCAGGCTGAGCCCGGTGCTCGAGACCGCGAGCAGGATCGTCGCGACGATGACGGTCGGCAGATTGAGCGAGAGCTGCACGCCGAGCAGCCCGACCCCGACCACCATGATCGCGACGGCCGAGAGCAGGTTCAGCAGGACCCCGAAGAGGGAGGAGTAGATCAGGACCGCCCCGGGGTTCGTCGGCGAGAGGAAGACCAGTTCGAGGGTCCCCATCATCTGCTCCGAGCGGATCCGCTGGGCGAGCATGCCGACGAGGTTGCTCACGAACCCCTGGAAGGCCAGGCCGACCACGAAGAAGGCGATGTACGACGAGCCGTCGAGCGCGCTGATGCTCGAACCGGCCGCCCCCAGGAACACCGCGACGAGGAAGAAGACGAAGACCGGAACGATCCAGCCGACGATCGTGAGGCCGACCTGGGCGCGGTAGCTCGACCAGACGAGCCAGCCCCGGAGGTAGGTGAAGAGGTACGCCTTGCGGAGGATCGCCCGAAGGCCGCCCGGTCGGGCGGCGTGGGGCCCCGGGCGCACGAGTTCGGTCGCCACCTAGCCCGGCACCTCCTCGGGTTCCGGACCCGCCTCGTCGACCCGGCGCAGGAACTCCTCCTCGAGGACGAACGGCCTCAGATCGACCTGCTCGACCTGGACTCCGGCCTGCCAGAAGCTCTCGAGCAGCCCCGGCAGCGTCGCGCGGGGGTCCCGGGTCCAGCACCGGACCACCACGCCCCCGGCCCGTTCGTCGATCTCCCACCGGACCGGAGCGCCGGGCTCGGCCCCCCGGGCGAACGCCTCGAGGGCGGCCAGGACGGTGGGGGTCGGGGCCCGGACGAAGAGCCGGATCGGTTGCGCCCCCGTCCCGGCCGGCGGAGCCCCCAGCACTTCGAGCCGGCCGCGGTGGATCATCGCCACCCGGTCGGCGAGCCGCTCGACGTCGATCAGGTTGTTCGCGCTCAGGACCACCGTCTGACGGCGGGCCCGGCATTCGGTAGCAATGACCCGGCGGATCTCCTCGGCCGAGACCGGATCGAGGCTCGAGGTCGGCTCGTCGAGGAACAGCACCGGGGTGTCCAGGACGAAGGCGCGGAGGAACTGGAGCTTGCGCTGCGTCCCGGTGGAGTAGGTCCGGTAGTCGCGCGCGAGGACGGTTTCGGTGAGGCCGAGCGTCTCGGCGAGCGGCTGCATC
>JBBYJM010000110.1:0-4107 GCA_043196275.1 Thermoplasmata archaeon | reverse complement strand
CCCCCGACGAGAAGTGCGCGCTCGTCTTCGTCGGCTACCAGGCGGAGGGGACCTTCGGCCGCCGGTTGCGGCACGGGCTCTCGGAGGCGACCTTCATGGACGGCAGCCGGACGGTCAGTGTGCCGGTCCGGCTGGAGGTGGCCGTCGTCGAGGGGTTCTCCGGCCACTCGGACCGGGTCCAGCTCATGAACTTCGTCGCGTCGATGGAGCCCCGGCCCCAGCGGGTCATCCTGAACCACGGCGAGGAGTCGAAGAGCATCGACCTGGCCACCGGCCTTCACAAGCGGTTCAACGTCGACAGTCGGGTCCCCTTCAATCTCGAGTCGATCCGTCTGGTCTAGGCGACGGCGCGTCGTCGCGCTCGAACTCCTCGAGCCGCCACTCCCCGAAGCCCCGGCCCCCCGAGAGCCGGCGGCGCGCGGTGGCGAGCCCGGTCCATCGGAGCCCGGGGGGCAGCGTCCCCTCGTTCAGTTGACGCAGACGCTCCCGGAGCCGGCGCCGCGGCCGCTCGAAGAGATCGTTCGAGGGGGTCGCCGGCCAGGCTTCGGGTTCCCGGAGCACCCGGACCTCCGTCCCTTGGATCCACCAGACCCCGACCCGGTGCGCGAGCCCCTCCCGAGTCTGCTCGACCAGACGCTCGGCCCCGCGAAGGGTTCCGACGGCGACGCAGCCCCAGTCCCCCCACGCGCGCCGTTGCAACGCCTGGGCGAGGACGTGCGCCGGGCTATGGGCCTTGAGCTCGATCAAGCCCACCTCGGTCCCGCG
This sequence comes from Thermoplasmata archaeon, assembly GCA_043196275.1. GTDB lineage: Archaea > Thermoplasmatota > Thermoplasmata > Lutacidiplasmatales > UBA184 > Lutacidiplasma. The sequence goes on along the minus strand of JBBYJM010000110.1, from coordinate 3,342 downwards.
GGTGGCGGCGAGATCGAAGTAGTCCTGCCCGTCCGGATCGATCCAGGCCCGGTAGCCTTGTCCCTCCAGGTAGCGGGCGGCGACCTGGGCCATCGCCCGTTCGGGCCCCCCGCGCGTCTCCGGAATGGTCACGGGCCCGTCCGCAGGAACCATCGGTCGATCCGGGAAAACGGGATCTCGAAGGCGATCGGTCGGCCGTGAGGACAGGTGGTGGGGGCCTCGGGTAGGGCTCGAAGCTCCGACCAGATCCGCGTCAGGGTCGCGGCCTCGATCGGGTCCCCGGCGCGAACGGCCGCATGGCAGGCGACCGTGGCGATGATCCGGTCCCGGGGATCGTCGGGGACCGTCGGGCGCCCCCCGTCCGCGAGCTCGTCGAGCAACTGGAGGAGCCACTTCGCGTCGGCCCGGTGGCCGGCCCAGATCGGGACCGCCCGCAACCGAATCTGGCGGGGGCCGAACGGATCGATGTCGAACCCGCTGGCGGCCACCTCGCCCGAATGGTCGGCCAGCGCGGCCTGCTGTCGGCCCGAAAGTTCGAGGGTCACGGGGTCGACCAACTGCTGTCGGGCGGCGGAGAGCGACCGTCGGATCGACTCGAAGACCAGCCGTTCGCTCGCCGCGTGTTGGTCGATGAGCAAAAGCCCGTCGGGGCTTTCGGCGATCCAGTACAGGGCCCGGAGCGAGCCTCGAAGTTCGAGGGGGGCCGACGGTTGGAGGGGAAGGAGAGGGCGGGGCGACGGCGCACCGAAAAGTGGGGGGGCGGTCGGGCGAAGCGGCAGCAGGGTGGAGGCCGGACCTTCGCCCGCCCGCGCCGGGAGGGGTCCCGCGCGCGGCGGCCCCGCGCCCCCTCGATCCAGGAGGGTGGCCGGTCGGGGGGCCCTAAGCAGCGCCGCCCGGATCTCCCGCCTCAGCCGGTCGTCCAGCTCCCGCTCCTCGGCGATACGGATCTCCCGCTTCGTCGGATGCACGTTGACGTCGATCCGGTCCTCCGGAAGGGTCAGATGGAGGAGGCCGACGGGGAATCGCGTCCGGGGCATGAGTCCCTCGAACGCCGCCCGGACCGCCGCGCTCAGGGGGCGGGACTGGATGGGCCGCCCGTTGACGGCCAGGTACAGCCGTCGGGAGGTCGGCGCCGCCAGGACCGGTCGGCCGAGCACGGCCGTCCATCGGCCCCCGCCGGGAAGATCAAGGTCCAATCGGAACGACTGCTCGGTGAACGACGGGCCGAGGACCGCCCCCGCGGCCGTCTCCCATCGATCGGTCGCCGGGTAGCTCACGCTGGGGCGTCCGTCGATCTCCAGTTCGAGGGCCACGGAGGGTCGGGCCAGGTAGGCCCGCTCGAGGGTCGCGACCACCTCGATCTGCTCGGCGGCCGGGGCGTGGAGGAACTTGCGCCGGGCCGGGGTGTGGGCGAACAGATCGTGGACTTCGACCGTCGTGCCGACGGCCCGGGCCTCGACCCCCGTGGTCGTCGGCCCCCCGGCCTCGATCTCGATCCAGGATGCCAGCGCCGCCTCGGGCGGGCGGGAGACCAGGCGCAACCGCGCCACCGAGGCGATCGAGGCGAGGGCCTCCCCCCGGAAGCCCAGGGTCCGGATCGAGTCGATCGGTCCTTGCGGAGCCAGCTTGCTGGTGGCATGCCGCTCCAGCGCGAGCGGAAGCTCCTCTGCCGGGATCCCGAACCCGTCGTCCACCACCTCGATCCGGTCGAGGCCGCCGCGTCGCAGCCGCACGACGATGCGTCGGGCTCCCGCGTCTACGGCATTCTCGACCAGCTCCTTGACGACCGAGGCCGGCCGCTCCACCACCTCGCCGGCCGCGATCCGGTCGATGGTCGCGCGATCGAGGCGCCGGATGGGGGAACGGACCCTCGTAGCGGTCATGGCGCATGCCCCGGAGGTCGCGCCCGGAGATCCCGCTGACGGTCCCGGAGCCAGGCGAGCGCCTCTTCAGGGGTCAGCGTGGCCAGATCGAGGGAGCGAAGCTCCTCGGCCAGGGTCTCGGAATGCGTGGAGACCCGGGGGTCGGGGAGGAGGATGGCCTGGGTGTAGCGGACCGGCCGACTTCGGCCCGGCCCGGTCGGGAGCCCTGATCCCGGCTCCTCCAGCCGGTCCAGCAGCCGCTGCGCCTCGCGAAGCACGGCCGGGGGGACCCCGGCGAGGCGGGCGACGTGGAGCCCGAAGCTCCGGTCGGTGCTCCCCGGGACGACCCGGTGGAGGAAGACGATCCCCTCGGGTCTCTCCTGGGCGGCCAGATGGGCGTTCCGGGCCCCCTGCAGCCCCTCGACCAGCGCGGTGAGCTGGTGGTAGTGCGTCGCGACGATCGTCCGGCAGCGGATCTCCTCGGCCAGGTGTCGGATCGAGGCCCAGGCGAGGGCCAGGCCGTCGAAGGTGCTGGTGCCCCGTCCGATCTCGTCGAGGAGGACCAGCGACCGGGGACCGGCCTCCCGGAGGATCTCGGCCACCTCGAGCATCTCGACCATGAAGCTGGACTTGCCGCGGCCGATCTCGTCGGTAAACCCCATCCGGGTGAAGAGGGAGTCGACGCGTCCGATCCGGGCGTGCCGGGCCGGGACGAACGAGCCGGCCTGGGCGAGGACCACCAGGAGACCGACCTGACGCATGTAGGTCGACTTGCCCGACATGTTCGGCCCGGTGAGGACCAGCATGCGGGGGCCGGCGGCGTCGAGCTCGGTGTCGTTGGGGACGAACCGCTCCCGGAGCCCCCGGTCGAGCACCGGATGGCGGGCCTCTCGGAGGACCAGCTCGGTGGAGTCGTCGACCACCGGACGGGTATACCCCCGTTCGACCGCGAGGTGGGCGAAGGCGGCCAGGGCATCGACTTCCCCGATCTGTCGGCCGATCCGTTGAAGCTCCGGGACCGAATGGTCGAGTTCCTCCAACCATCGGTCCCAGAGCTCCGACTCGGTGGCCTGGAGCCTTTCCCTCAGCTCGCGCAGCTGGAGTTCGACCGCCTCGAGCGCATCGGTGGTGAACCGCTCCCCCTGGGCCAACGTCTGGCGGCGCCGGAAGTCGGGCGGCACCCGGGCCGCATGGGCCTTGCCGACCTCGAAGTAGTAGCCGAAGACCTGGTTGTAGCCGATCTTGAGGCTGCGGATGCCCGTCCGGCCCACCGCTTCCCGTTCGAGGCGGTCGAGGTCGGCCAACGCGGCCCGTTCCTCGCCGCGGAGCCGGTCCAGCTCCGGGGAGAATCCGGGCTTGAACCTCGAGGTCTCGGCGGAGGCCGGGCCCGGGGGATCCGGCACCGCCGCATCGAGCCGTTCGATGAGCCCGGGTGGTGGTTCAAGCCCCTCGATGAGACCATCGAGGAGCCCGCCGGGCT
>JBBYJM010000109.1:0-4112 GCA_043196275.1 Thermoplasmata archaeon | reverse complement strand
CGCCAGAGGTCGGCGCCCTGGGAGTTCCCGAAGGCGAACTCTTGGAGGTAGTTATGGACCCCTTGACGGAAGGCCGCTTCGCCGAGGTAGGCTTCGATCATCCGCAGCACGCTCGCGCCTTTACCGTAGGAGATGCCGTCGAACACCTGCCGGATCTCGAGCGGACTCTTGACCTCCACCCGGATGGGATGGGTCGATGCCATCCCGTCGAGCACGAGGGCTCCGGCGGTTCGCCCGACGAGCAGGGTCGAGAACGCTTCGTGCTCGGGGAAGACCCGGTCCTGCATCTTGGTGCCCATGAAGGTGGCGAAGCTCTCGTTGAGCCAGAGGTCGTTCCACCAGGACATGGTGACCAGATCGCCGAACCACATGTGGGCCAGTTCGTGGGAGATCACCGAGGCGCTCAGGCGGCGGAGATTGACCGAGCTCTTCGGCTCGAGGAGGAGGATCCGCTCCCGGAAGGTGATCGCCCCCCAGTTCTCCATGGCGCCGGCGCCGTACTCGGCCACCGGGATGAGGTGGAGCTTCGGGAGCGGGTACGGGACCCCGTAGTACTCCTCGAACGCGGCGAGGAGCCGCGGGGTGGCCTCCAGGGCATACTCTGTGGAGTCCTCCCGGCCCTTCGGATAGGCCAGGTGGACCGGGATCCGGAAGGCGTGGGAACTCTTCTCCTGGAAGGGTCCGACACCCCAGAAGACCAGGTAGGTCGCCATCGGGGGGGTCGGCTGGAACCTCCAGCGTCGGCGGGCCCCCTCCGGGACGACCTCGATGGCGGGGGTGTTGAAGATCACGCCCAGGTCGGCCGCCGCCTCGATCTCCGCCTCAAAGATCGCCTTCTGGTCGGGTCGGTCGATGCACGGGAACGCCTGACGGGCCGACGCCGGCTCAAAGTCGGTCGAATAGATCTGGTCGTGGCCGAACCGGCTCCGGTAGTACCCGACCAGAGCGGAGCTGGTCGCCGACCCTTCGAAGCCGATGCGGACCCGGGCGTGGGGCGACGCCGGGCTGCCGCGGAGGACCCACTCCTGATCCTCGGCGCGGACCTCCACCGGGTAGGGGGTCCCGTTGACCTGCGCCTGCCTTGGCGTGAGCCCCAGGGCATTGACGGCGAGATCGGCCGGAGCGTCCGCGATCTCGATCTCGACCGTGCCGTGGAAGGTCGGCTGGGGGGCGTCGAGGACCAGGTGGAGACGGTAGCGTTGGACCCGCATGCTCCAGCAAGGGCGGGAGGCTGTTAATGCTGACGGAATCGCCCCGCCCCCCGGAGTTATGCGGCCGGGATCTGTGGGACGCCCATGACGGTGCCGGGGCGCCGGACCGAGGAGTTCTTCCTCTGGCTTCAGGGCCACGCGGGGGTCCGCCACAACCTCTCGATGAGCGGGATGGGGGGCACGGTACGCCCGCCCCGGATCTCTGCGCGGGACGCCGATCGGGCGACGGCTCCGCTCCTGCGCGCCCGGATCGCCGAGCAACTGCACGTCGATCCCGGCCGGGTCGTCCTGACCCACGGCGCGACCGAAGGCAACGCGTGGGTGCTCTTCTACCTCGCCCGGACCGCCCGACGCGTGGCGGGATCGCCCGGCCGGGTCCGCGCCTGGATGCCCGAATACCTCCCCCTCTGGGAGACCGCCCTGGCCGCCGGCTTCCGGCCGGCCTCCCGCCGGGGTCCGGCGGAGGTCGCCGTGGTGTCGAATCCCCGCAATCCGGAAGGGTGGCTATGGGATCGTCCGGTGATGGAGTCCCGGGCCGAACCTCACCGTTCGATCCTGATCGACGAGACCTTCCGGGAGTTCACCGAAGCCCCCTCCCTGGCCGCGGCCGGGCATCCGGGGTGGTGGTGCACCGGGACCTTCACCAAGGTCTACGGCGGCGATGCGATCCGCGTCGGCTGGGTGGTCGCTCCGCCCGAGGCGGCCGAAGGGTTCCAACGCTGGCACAACCTCCTCGGGGATTCGATCGCTCCGCCGTCGCTGGCCGGCGCGCTCGGCTGCCTCGACGAAAGCGCCCGCATCCTCCGGGAGGTGCGGGCCCGGTTCACTCGGTACCGCGCCCTGCTCGCCCGCCATCGCCCCGAGGCGGCTCAGCTGGCGGCCCCCGTCTACTTCGATCGGACGAAAGGGGTCGATACCCGCCGACTGGCCCAACGGGCCCTCCGGCACTCGATCCTGGTGGCGCCGGGCGCCTACTTCGGCGACCCCGGAGGGGTTCGGATCTGCCTCACGCGTCGTCGGTTTCCGGACGATTTCGAAGCCTACTTGCGATTCCGTAACGCCGAGTCCCGGAGCCGGTCCCGCCCTCGGCCGGTCCAAACGGCTTTACGGGGGACCCCCCTAGTCTCCGCGTGATTCCATGGCGATGAAAACCTCCCCGACTCCCCCCTCCGACGGAGCATCGAACGGCGCTCCCGGCACCGGCCGGGGGGTGCGGATCCAGGTGCCGATCCCCGGCCCGAAGGCCCGGGCCATCATCGCCGGCGACGAGCAGTACCTGATCCGCTCGACCAAGTCCGCGCCGGTGGTCGCCGCCTCCGGCGAGGGCGTCTGGGTCACCGACGTCGACGGCAACCGTCTCCTCGATTTCGCCTCGGGAATCTCGGTCCTCAATGTCGGTCACTGCCACCCCGCCGTGGTGCGGGCGGTCCAGGAGCAGGCGGCCCGGCTGCCCCACTTTGCGGGCACCGACTTCTACTACGACCTCCAGGTCGAGCTCGCCCACAAGCTCTCCGACCTGGCACCGATGGACGGGCCCACGAAGGTCTTCTTCACCAACAGCGGCACCGAGAGCGCGGAGGCCGCCCTCAAGCTGGCCCGCTGGCAACGGCAGCGGCCGATCACCATCGGCCTCTTGGGGGCGTTCCACGGCCGGACGATGGGGTCGCTCACGATGACCGCCTCGAAGCCGGTCCAGCGGGCCCGGTTCGATGCGTACGCGGGCGGAGGCCACCACATTCCGGCCCCCACCTGCTACCGGTGCCCGTACAAGCTGGAGTACCCCAGCTGCGATCTCTACTGCGCCAAGGTCCTGAAGGAACTCTACTTCGAGACCTCGATTCCGCCCGACGACGTGGCCGCGTTTATCGCCGAGCCGGTCCTCGGCGAGGGCGGGTACGTCGTGCCGCCCCCGGGCTGGCACCGCGCGATCCGGTCGATCCTGGACGAGCACGGGATCCTCTTCATCGACGACGAAGTCCAGGCCGGGATGGGCCGTACGGGCCGGTGGTTCGCGATCGAGCACCACGGGGTGAAGCCGGACCTTGTGACCCTGGCGAAGGCGCTCGGGAGCGGGATCCCGATCGGGGCGATGATCGCCCGGGCCTCGCTCGACTATCCGGTCGCCGGAGCCCACTCGAACACCTTCGGCGGCAACCTCGTCGCGGCGGCGAGCGCCCTCGCCACGATCGGCGTCATCGAACGGGAGAAGGTCCTCGAGAACACCCGCCGCCAGGGGGAGTACCTCCTGGGGCGGCTCCGGGAGCTCATGGGCCGTTTCGAGCAGATCGGGGATGTCCGGGGTCTCGGGCTCATGATCGCGACCGAGTTCGTCGAGGATCGGACGACGAAGGTCCCGGCGGTGGCCTTCCGCGACCGGGTCCTCGCCGAGGCGGCCCGGCGGGGGCTGATCCTGCTCGGGTGCGGTCGCTCGTCGATCCGCTACATCCCGCCGCTCATCATCCAGCGGGCCGAGATCGACGAAGGGGTCGAGATCCTCGAGGCCGCCCTGCGGGCGGCGCGCGACGCGCTATGAAAGTCGGGCGCCTCGGCGCGCCGGGTCGGGTCGTCCTAACGGAGGCGGACGTTCCGGTCGCCGGTCCCGGCGAGCTGGTCGTCCGCATGGCCGCCTGCGGCATCTGCGGCACCGATCTCGAGAAGGTCCGCGGGGGCTATTCGCGGAGCACCACGCTGGGCCACGAGCCGGTCGGGATCGTCGAGTCGGTGGGTCCCGGCGTCAGGGAACCGAAGGTTGGAGACCGGGTCTTCGTCCACCATCACGTTCCGTGCTACCAGTGCAGCGTCTGCGAACGGGGGGAGTTCCCGTTCTGTCCCGAATATGCCCGGACCAACCTCGACCCGGGCGGGTTTGCCGAACGGTTCCGGGTCTCCCGGGCCCATGTC
>JBBYJM010000108.1:0-4115 GCA_043196275.1 Thermoplasmata archaeon | reverse complement strand
GCCCGTCTATGTCAACCTGAGCGCGGCCCGCAAGTACCTTGTCGGCTACCACGTGGCCGACATTCCGCCGATCATGGGCAGCGTGGACGTCTGTGTCGGGGAGTCCGACCGGTAGGAGCTCCGGATGACGGTCAGTCTCTACTCGGTGGCCTACGATCTGGTCTCGATCATCCTCACGGCGATCGGCTCGGTCCTGCCGTCCCCCCTCTCCCAGTGGATCACGAACGCGGGCCTCATCACCGCGCTGGGGGTGATCGTGTTCGGTGCGATCCTGCTGATCGCGAGCATGCTCAACACGATCGTCCTCATCTGGTTCGAGCGCAAGCTGCTCGGCCGCTTCATGGACCGCCGCGGCGCGATGCACGTCGGTTTCGCCGGCCTCCTCCAGAATTTCGCCGACGGCCTCAAGCTGATGCGCAAGAACACCTTCCGGCCGGAGGAGGCCGACAGCCTCGGATTCTACCTCGGACCGACCGCGTACATGGTCACCTCCCTCATCCTGTTCGGCATCCTGCCGGTCTCGACCGGCTGGAACAGCGGCGTTCTCCCCCTGAGCCTCCTCCTCGCTCTCGTGGTCTTTTCGTTCGCTCCGCTCTTCATCTTCATCAGTGCCTGGTCGAGCAACAACAAGTACTCGTTGATGGGCGGAATGCGATCCGCGGCCCAGATGATCGCCTACGAGGTGCCCCTCCTGCTCTCGGTCGTGGCGGTCGTGGTGGTCTCGGGCAGCTTCGACCTGAACACGATCGTCGCCCAGCAGCAGAACTACTGGTACTGGGGGCCGCTCTTCCTCGCCCTGATCGTCTTCGTCGCCGCGATGCTGGCGGAGATGGAACGGATTCCCTTCGACCTGCCCGAGGCCGAGGCGGAGCTGGTCGAGGGCTGGAACACCGAGTATGGGGGAATGCTGTTCGCCTTCTTCATGCTCTCCGATTATGTTCGCGCCCTCGTCGGGAGCTTCCTGGTGGTCCTGCTCTTCCTCGGGGGATGGACCATGCCGAGCTGGGTCCCCTCGGCGGCCACCTCCTTCCCGCTCGCCGGCATCGTCTGGTTCATGGTCAAGGTCTACATCGTCTTCGGGGTGTTCGTCTGGATCCGGGCGGCGCTTCCCCGGGTGCGCACCGATCAGCTGCTCCGGGTGGGCTGGAACCGGATGATTCCGCTGGCCCTCCTCTCCGTGGTCCTTGCGGCCGGGGTGGTCATGGTGAAATGCCTGCCGGTGTTCGGGTGCCTCCCGAACCTCGGGATCTAGGGGGGTACGATGACAGAAGAGGCGCTGACTCCGGAAACCTCGGGCAACGACAATCCGGTCCTCTGGGTCGCCCGACCGATGGCGACTGCGGCCCGCCAGTTCCTGAAGAGCCTCGTCCGGCCCTCCACGATTGTCTATCCGTTCGAACGGCTCGAGGACCCGAAGTTTCGGGAGGAGGTCCAGGTCGCGGCCGGGAAGCCGATCGGTGTCGGCGCGGTCTGGGACAACTATAGGGGAGTCCACGCGCTCAATATCGCCACTTGCATCAGTTGCAACCAGTGCTCGTTTTCCTGCCCGGACCTGTGCATCGAGATGGTGGCGGTCCCCGGGGGCAACCCGAAGCACCCCAAGAAGTGCCCTCAGATCGATTACGGGAAGTGCAGCTACTGCGGGTTCTGCTCCGACGCCTGCCCGGAGGGGTGCCTCTCGATGACGACCCGCTACGAGCTTTCGGTCACCAAGCGCTCGGAGATGGTCTACTCCCCCCAGAAGCTCTTCGAGGTGTTCGAGCGGAAGCTGCCCATGAATCCGATCCGGCTCGAGCGGCCGGCCAATGAGGACGCCATCCTGCTGGATGCGCCCTTGTGCATCGGCTGCAACGCCTGTGCCCGGGACTGCCCCACCCAGTGCATCACGATGGTGGACATCCCCAAGCCCGAGGCTCCGGCGGGGGCCAAGCTCCCCCGCCGTATCTGGAAGGAACCGGTCGTCAACGACTCCGACTGCGTCCGGTGCGGGACCTGCATTAGTGTCTGTCCGAAGGAGTGCCTGTTCTGGGGGACTCGCACGTGAGCCTGACCGAACTGGCGTTCTTCGCCCTGGCGGTCATCGCCGTCGCGACCGGCCTCCTCGCCCTGCTCGTGCGGGAACTCGTCCACACCATCCTCTGGATCGGCATCTTCTTTGTCGACCTGTCGGCGATCTACTTCCTCCTCGAAGCGCCGTTCCTCGGGGTCCTGCAGCTCGGGGTCTATGCTGGCGCCGTGACCATCCTCCTGCTCTTTGGAATCATGGTCACCCGCAAGCGGATCTTCTCCCGGGACGCGGCCACCGGGGTCGGAGCGCTACCCATCGCGCTTGCGGTCGTGACCTTCGTCTTCCTGATCGGAGCCCTCGGCCAGCTGCCCGGGTCGGCGGTGCCGGCGGCCAGCTACTCCGTGGCCTCCCTCTCGACGCTCCTCTTTAACGCCGAGGCGCCGTACCTCCTGTTGCTCGGCCTCGTGATGCTCTCGGCGCTCGCCGGGGCGATCTATCTGGTGCGGGAGGGCCGAGAATGACGACGTTGCCGGTCGGGGACTTCCTCGCCCTCGCCTCCGGGCTGGTGGCCATCTCGATCTTCGGGATCCTGACCCGCCGAAACTTCATCCTGCTCCTCATCGCGCTCGAGATCGGGATGAACGCGGCCATCCTCTCGTTCGTCTATTTTGCGGCCTTTCCCCAATGCGTCACCGCCGCTACCTGCCACCCGCTGACCGGCCAGGCGATTGCCGTGGTCGTGATTGGGCTCGCCGCCACCGAGGTCGCGGTCGGGCTCGCCATCGTCCTGGCGCTGCACCGGATCCGCGGCACGACGAACGTCGCCGAAGCCAATTCGCTCCATCTCTAGGGGGTCGCCACTCGTGTCGGGAATGCTCGCATCGCTCTTCGGATGGGCCTTTCTGGTTCCGCTGCTGCCGGCCCTGGCCTTCATCGTCATCGGCCTCTTCGGCCCCCGGCTGCGCCGGCTCGAGTACGGCGGCTGGATCGCGGTCGGGGCCGCGTTCGTCTCGATGGTCCTCGCGGTCCTGATCGCCCTCGGGGAGATGGCGTCGCCGGACACCTACACGAGCCTTTCCTACACGTGGCTGTCGCTCCCGGCGAATCCCACCTTCCCGTACGGGTTTTCCCTCGTGATCGGCACCCTGGTGGACCCGCTCTCGTCGCTGATGCTGATCGTCGTCACGGTGGTCGGCTTCCTCGTGCTCCTCTACTCCATCGGCTACATGCACCACGAGCACGGGCTCCCGCGCTACTACGCCGAGCTCTCGCTCTTCCTGACCGCCATGATCGGGTTGGTCCTCTCGAACAACCTGCTCGAGTTCTTCCTCTTCTGGGAGCTGGTCGGGGTCTGCTCGTACTTCCTCATCGGCTTCTTTTACGAGAAGCCGAGCGCCGCGAGCGCCGCCAAGGAGGCGTTCCTCATCACACGGATCGGTGACATTCTCTTCCTCCTCGGGATCTTCATCTTCTTCTACGTCTACGCCTCCGACGGACCGGCCGGCCTTCACTGGGCCTCCTCGGGCTTCCTCTTCGCGTACGGCAACGTACCGTTCCTGGCCGGCAGCCTGGGCGCCAACACCCCGCTGCTCACGATCGCCGGGCTCTGCATCCTCGCCGGCGCGGCCGGAAAGAGCGCCCAGTTCCCGCTCCATGTCTGGCTCCCGGATGCGATGGAAGGGCCGACGACGGTCTCGGCCCTCATCCATGCGGCTACAATGGTCGCCGCCGGGGTCTATCTCCTGGCGATGACCAGTATCTTCCTGGGGTTCACCCCGACCGACCAGCTCGCCATCGTGGCGATCGGAGGATTCACGACGCTCTTTGCCGCCACCATGGCCGTCGTCAATACGGACATCAAGCGGGTGATCGCCTATTCGACGATCAGCCAGCTCGGCTACATGGTCCTGGCCGTGGGGGCCGGCTTTGCGATGGTCGGACTCTACCACCTCTTTACCCACGCGTTTTTCAAGGCGCTCCTTTTCCTGGCGGCCGGTTCGGTGATCCACGCCATCGGCACCCAGGATCTCTTCAAGATGGGGGGCCTCAAACGGCACCTTCGGGTCACCGGGGCGGCCTTCGCGATCGGCGGGCTTGCCCTGGCGGG
>JBBYJM010000107.1:0-4123 GCA_043196275.1 Thermoplasmata archaeon | reverse complement strand
GGCATCGATCTCCTCCCGGATCTGACGGATGTGCCGGACCGCCTCGATGACGTTGCCGGTCCCGGCTTCGCCCTTGGTCCGGATCATCGCGGCCCCTTCATCGATCCGGCGGAGCGCCTCGCCCAGATTGCGGGCGCCGCAGACGAAGGGGACCTTGAACTCCGACTTGGGAACGTGCCGGAACGGATCGGCCGGAGTGAGCACCTCCGACTCGTCGATCATGTCCACCTCGAGCGCCTCGAGGATCCGCGCCTCGGCGATGTGCCCGATACGGCACTTCGCCATCACGGGGATCGACGACTGGGCCTGGATCTCCCGGATCTTGGTGGGATCGGCCATCCGCGCCACCCCGCCCGCGGCGCGGATGTCGGCGGGGACCCGCTCGAGGGCCATCACCGCGACGGCGCCGGCGGCCTCCGCGATCCGGGCCTGCTCGGCCGTCGTGACATCCATGATCACCCCACCCTGCTGCATCCGGGCAAATCCACGCTTGATGAGTTCGGATCCGAAGCGGAGGCCTTCCAGAGTTTCGACCATAGGCGGTGGAACCGACAAACCCGACGTGTGTATTTGAGCGTGCGGAGCCCCCGACGAAGGGACCAGTTCGGGGCGTCGTCCTGCCAATGCACCGCATCAAGAGGCCATCGGTCCGATCCCCCAGCGCGACCCAGACCTGGGCGTCCGGGAAGGGGCCCACGCGGTTCCGCTCGGTCGACCGGGGTCGTCCGTCCGCCCCCGAATCCTCGGGGTCAAGAAGGTTCCCGTGAATCCCCCCCGTCCGCACTCACCCCGGGTCGGCGGCGCGGGCGGGGAACCTTCCCCACCAAGAAGGTATGGTAGGGGATCGGCAGCAGCAGGATCCCGCCCAGGGCGACTGCGCCCGCCGCCAGGGCGTAGGTGGTCTGCACTCCGAACGAGGTGAAGAGGTACCCCCCGAGGACGGTCCCCAAAAGCCCCCCCGCCCCGGCGATGGCGTTGTACAGGCCGAGGGCGTTCCCCCGGTTGGATCGACCCACCAGGCGGATCAGAAAGAGGGTGCTCGCCGTGCTGATGAACGCCCAGCTCACGCCGAGCAGAGCGTTCAGGAGGGTGACCCACCCCACCAGCTCGGGGGAGCCGCGGGCGAAGAAGATGTAGATCGGGCCCCAGATGAAGAGGAGGATCAGCAGCACCCGCCCGGCGAGCGACCCCAGGAAGACCGACTTGGGAGAGTACTGCTCGACGGCCTTGCCCGAGTGGAAGAAGAGCGCGGTCGAGGCTGCGCTGGCGCCCAGGTAGGCGATGAACACGCCCGCGTCACTGAACCGGGCGTTCTGGATGAGAAAGACGGGGAACGGCCCGTAGAACACGTTGAAGCCGACGGTCATGACGCCGAGGGCGATCAGGAAGAGGTACTCGCGGCGGGGCAGCCGACCGGCCGGCTGGCGGGAGAACTCGATGATGTTGAGCACCCGGCTGCGGGCATGCCGCAGCCGTTCAACGACGCCCCGGTGCAGGTTCGCGAGCTCCGCCACGCTCCGGCGTTCGATCCGACGGATCGGCTCCTCGATCCACGCCCAGGCCATCAGCCCTGAGAGGATCGCGAAGGCGCCGGAGACGAAGAGGAGGAAGGTCATGACGGTCACCTCGGTCTGGTTGAGCCCCAGCACGAACAGCCAGACGAATCCCAGGCCGAGTCCAAGCGTGGTCCCGATCCCGGAGATGAGCCCGAAGAGCCCGATATCCTCCGGCCACCAGCGCTTGTGGCGGGTCTCCAGGAGCAGCATCGTCCCGATCGGCGCGCTGGCCGCGGAGGCGAGCCCCTCACAGACGTTGAAGAAGAAGAACGACTCGAGGTTCGTGGAGAGGCCGATCAGCACGACCGCGGCCCCCGTCGCGAGGAAGGAGCCCACCAGGAAGTACTTCCGATGCGCCACCCGGTCGGAGAGGTTGCCCCAGACGATCGTGAACGGGACCTGGCTTACCCCGCTGGCGGCGATGACCAGGGTCACCACCAGGGCCGAGGCGCCGAAGTGCTGGAGCGCGAGGAGGGGGATGAGCGGAGTCGCGATCCCGTCGGAGATGGCGAGCGGCAGGTAGGAGAGAAACCAGAGGTCGCTGGTCGACGGGCGGATCGGGGTACGCGCCTTGATATCCACGACCGACCCCCGAACCGATCCCGGGAACTGCCCTTTCTCGGGGATAAAGCCTCAGCTCGTACGGTAAGGACCCTCGACTTACGGACCGGCGCGCGTGAGCGGAGTTCCCCGGAGCCCCCGGATAAGGTCGGTCTTCGTGACGATCCCTTTGAGCTGCCCCCGGACGACGACCAGGACGGCCGGGTAGCGGGTGAGAACGGCGGCGAGGAGTTCGGCGGGAAACCCCTCGTCGACCTGGGGATACGCCGGTTCCTGGACCTCCCGGACCCGCGTGCGACGCGCCGCCGGATCGGCCAGGGCCCGCAGCAGCGACGACTCGGACAGCGACCCCGTGACCACCGCTCCCTCGACCACCGGGAGCTGGGAGAACGCCCGCTCCTCCATGAGATTCGCCGCCGCGAGCAGCGTGGCCGACCCGTCGACGGTGACCGGCGAGGGCCGGAGGAGATCTCCCGCCGTCAAGTGCGGAGCGGCCACGCCTTCCCGCTCCTCCAGGAAGCGGACCATCCGCTGGACAAGGTCGTACGACGGCTGGATCTGCCCCCGTTCGATGCGGGAGAGGGTCGCGTCGGATCGACCGACGGCCCGGGCCATCTCGCCCAGGGGGATGCCGAGGGAGAGGCGACGCTTGCGGAGATCCTTGAGCGACTCCATCGGCGGCGGGACGCCCTCCCCTCCCTTAAACCTCCCGGCGGGAACCCCCACCCTCCCGACCGGGGGGCGGACGTAAAAGTAGATGGCCTACCGCGGGCTAGGCCGGTCATGGCAGCCCCGCCACGGCGGACCGCCTGGGTGATCGCACCGCCGGAGATCTGCTTCCTCTGCAAGGAACCGCTCGGGAATCCCCAGGAGACCAGCGCGTGGAACGGGCGACCGGCCCACCGGGAGTGCGTCCGGGTCCATCTCCTGCAACAGGACCCGGCGTTCACCGAACGGCCCGGTCCCGGCGGTTCCGACGACTCGGATGACGGTCCCGAGACGATCCTCGCCCGCGACGACGACGAGGGCGACTTCGGTGGGTGAGCCTCCCGGGTCCCCTCCCGGACGGCCGGAGTGTCGCGACGCTTCGGTCGCAACCCATAAGAAGCCCCCCTCCGTGTGACCGGGCGCCACCGATAGCGGTGGAGGATGCTGGATGCCCGAAGTTGTCATCACCTGCGACTGGACCATGATGAGCAACCACAACGGGAAGGAGTTCCTGGGATTCGGGACGACCACCCCGGCCTACGTCTTCCCCGAGCGGGTCTACAAGCGTCTCTTCTTCCCCGACATGCCGGTCGATGAGAACGGCTACCCCCAGGCGGCCCCCTACGGGATGCGGAAGATCGAGGCGTCCCTGATGGACGCCGGGATCGACGCCCGGATCGTCCACCCGAGCTACCTTTCCCGGTACATGCCCGGGAAGGCCAAGGTCCTTCTCATCTCCGGCCACGACTACTTCGGCCTGAACCCGCCGAGTTCGACCTTCAGCGGGGTCATGCACAAGGAGCCGATGAACTGCGTCAACTTCAAGCGGATGCTGACCCAGCCGTGCGTCGTGCAGGCCCGCCAGCAGGGCCTCAAGATCATCGCCGGCGGCCCGTGCGCCTGGCAGCTCGCCCCGGCGACCCGGATGAAGCTGCCCTGGATCCAGGAGTTCGTCGACTCGTTCGGCGGCATCGACACCGTGGTGGAAGGGGAGAGCGACCAGTACGTCCGGGAGATCGTCACGAAGGCCCTGCACGACGAGTTCCTCCCGCCCCACGTCGTGCTGACACCGAAGGAGGCTCCGAAGGTCGAGCAGATCTCCTCGATCAAGTTCCCCAGCGTCAACGGGCTGATCGAGATCGGCCGCGGCTGCTGCCGGGGGTGCTCCTTCTGCTCGGTGACGACCCGACCGACCCGGTGGTACCCGCTCGAGAAGATCGAGGAGGAACTCAAGGTCAACACCCGGGTGCCGGTCCGCAAGGGGATCCTGCACTCCGTCGACGTCTACTTCTACGGCA
>JBBYJM010000106.1:0-4127 GCA_043196275.1 Thermoplasmata archaeon | reverse complement strand
CGCTGATGGCGTCGCTCGACTCGAACATCGTGCTCATCGCCCTGCCGACGATCGCGACCCAGCTCCCGGGCAGCACGCTCTCGAGCCTGCTCTGGATCCTCCTGGGCTATCCCCTCGCGACCGCGGTCCTGCTGCTCAACTTCGGCCGGCTTTCCGACATGTTCGGTCGGGTGCGACTCTACAACCTGGGCTTCGCCCTGTTCACGGGCGGCTCGCTGCTCTGCGGATTCGCGCCGAGCGCCTGGGCGCTGGTCGGCTTTCGGATGGTCCAGGCGGTCGGCGCCGCCTTCCTCTTCTCCAACAGCGCCGCGATCCTGACCGACGCCTTCCCGCCGAACCAGAGGGGCTGGGCGCTCGGGGTCAACCAGGTCGCGATCGTGATCGGGTCGGTCTCGGGGCTGGTCCTGGGGGGCGTCCTCACCTCGACGCTCGGCTGGCGGTGGATCTTCTTCGTCAACGTGCCGATCGGCCTCTTTGCCACCTTCTGGGCGCACGCGAAGCTCCGGGAGCTCGCGAAGATCGTCCGCGGCTCCCGGTTCGACCTCTGGGGCAACCTCACCTTCGCCGCCGGGCTCGCCTCGATCCTGGTCGGCCTCACCCTGGGGGCGCTCGGGAGCCTCGGCGCCGCCGGGGAGGCGACCCTCGAAGTGGTCGGCGCCGCGCTCTTGGTCGCCTTCGTGGCGATCGAGACGCGGGTGCCGCACCCGATGTTCCGGCTCGCGCTCTTCCGCCATCGGCATTTCGCCGCCGGGAACGCGGCGATCCTCCTCAACGCCCTCGCCCGCGGCGCGTTCACCTTCGTGATGGTTTTCTATCTCCAGGGCCCACCGCTCTTCCTGAGCCCGATCACCGCCGGGATCTTCCTCATCCCCGTCTCGGTCTCGCTCGCGACGATCGGCCCGGTGAGCGGGCTCCTCTCCGACCGGTTCGGCGCCCGACGCTTCGCCACCGCCGGGCTCCTCGTCTCGGCCCTCGGGTTCCTCTGGCTCACGACGATCGGTCCGGGTCTTCCGTTCGTCGAGCTGCTGGGGCCGTTCGTGCTGGTCGGCGCGGGGATGGGGCTCTTCGCCTCGCCGAACCGCGCCTCGATCATGAATTCGGTGCCCCCGGAGTCCCGGGGGGTCGCCTCGGGGATCAGCACGACCCTGGTCAACGCGAGCACCACCTTCAGCCTCGCGCTCGCGATCCTGGTGATCTCGTCGTCGATGGGGCTCCCCCAGGTCGAGGCGATCTTCCTTGGCACCGGGGTGCACGGCAGCTACCCCCCCGCGCTCGTGGCGAGCTTCGTCGATTCGATCCACCGGGTCTTCTGGGTCTCGACCGGCCTTTTGCTCCTCGCGCTGGTGCCGTCGGCGCTCCGTGACCCGATCGGAGGTCCGGAGGGCCGGGCGCCGCCGAATGCCCCCCCGGGCCGCGCCGCCCTCAGTTCGTCGGGACAACGGTAATACGGCCTCCGACCCTCGGGCGGCGATGGTCGCCCAACGCGTGCTTGCGATCGAGATCTCGGGCATCCGGAAGATGTTCGAGGGGGCTTCCCCGAGCGCGATCAACCTCGGGCTGGGCGAACCGGACTTCGATCCCCCGGAGGTCGCGATCGAGGCGCTCTGCACCGCCGTGCGGACCGGCCAGAACCACTACGGTCCCTCCGCCGGGCTCCCCGATCTGCGCGAGGCGGTCGCCGAACGCTACCGCGACCGGCTCGCCGAGACCTCCCGGGAGCATGTGATCGTCACAGCGAGCGGCTCCGAGGCCCTCATGGCGGTCGCGCTCGCCCTGTACGACCCCGGCGATGAGGTGCTGGTCCCGGATCCCGGCTTTGTGCTCTATGGCCCGCACGCCCGGATCGCCGGGGCCACCCCGGTGCCCTACCCCCTCGTCGAGTCCGAGGATTGGGCGCCCGACCTCGATCGGCTCGAGTCGCTGGTGACGGCGAAGACCCGGGCGATCGTCGTCAACTCGCCGAGCAACCCGACCGGCGCGGTCCTGAACGCGAAGGCCGTCGAACGGATCGTGGAGTTCGCCGATCGGCACGATCTCTACATCGTCTCCGACGAGGCGTACGAGCAGATCGTCTACGACGGCCCGGCGCCCTCCTTCTGGGGCCGCGGCGACCGGGTGGTCGTCGTCAACACCTTCTCGAAGACGCTCGCGATGACCGGCTGGCGGCTCGGCTTCCTGCTCGCCACTCCCCCGCTCGCGATCGCGATCAACAAGATCCACTACCACATCCTCGCCTGCCCCCCGACGCCGACGCAGATCGCGGTCATCGCCGGCCTCGAAAAGGGAGGGCCGGCGCTCCGGTCGATGCTCCGCGAATTCCGCGCCCGCCGGGATCTGGTCGTCCGGGAGCTCGGCCGCATCCGCGGGGTCAGCTTCGTGGTGCCCCGGGGCGCCTTCTACGTCTTCCCGAAGTTCCACTGGAGGGGGACCGGCCTCGAGGTCGCGACCGCGCTTCTCGACCGCGGCGTGATCTCGACGCCCGGGGACGCCTTCGGGAGCCTCGGGGCCTCCCACCTGAGGTTCTCCTTCGCCGCCTCGAGGGCCCACCTGCGCCAGGGGCTCGCCTGCTTCAAGGACGTCGCCGAGGCGATGCGCCGGTGATCCGGCTCCGGCTCGAGGCGCTCGTCCTGGGCGCCGTCGCTCGGCTCGGCCGCCGGGGACCGAACCGGGAGCTCGAGGCCTTGGCCCGGGAGATCGCCGATCTGGCGAAACGCGACGCCCCTCCGACGGCCGAGCCGGCGGGTCAGCGATCGGTGAGGAGGGCGCGGTAGAGCGCCCGGTGCCGTTCGACCGCCACCGACCAGTCGAGTTCGACCGCCCGGGCGCGGCCCCGGTCGATCCGGCGGCGGGTCTCCGGACCGTTCCCGAGGCTCTCGGCGATCGCCTCGGCGAGCGCGTCGGGATCGCCGAACGGGACCAGCCGACCGGCGGCGCCCTCCTCCAGGACCTCCGGGATCCCGCCGACGGCGCTCGCCACGACGGGGACTCGGGCGGCCATCGCCTCGAGCAGCACCAGGCCGAACGCTTCCCATTCGGAGGGAAGCACCAGAAGTCGCGCGTGCCCGAGGATCGACCGGTACTCGGCCGGATCGGGTCGGTGGCCGAGAAGCCGGACCCGATCCTCGATCCCGAGCCGTCGCGCGGTTGCCCGGATCCGCTCCCCCTCCCCCCATTCGGCCCCGACGAGGAGGAGAGGCCTCCGGTGCTCAGCGGGGAGCCGTGCGAGCGCCTCGACGAGTCCGGGGAGCCCCTTGTTGGAGGCGATCCGGCCGGCGTAGACGATGTACTCGTCCGGGAGCCCGGAGGGGATCGGACCGTCGCCGGCACGGGCCCATGCGGCCGAGTCGACCCCGGGCGGGATGACCTGGATCCGGTCCCGGGGGGCGAACTCGGAGACCCGCCGGCGCTCGAGCTCGGTCTCGACGACGATCGCTTGGGCCTTACGGTAGACGGCGGCGCCGAAGAGGAAGTCCTGGCCTCGGAGGAGCCCGCGCTTGGTCCAAGGTTCGCGCCGGTCGGCCGGGTGATAGTGGGTCGAGACCACCAGCGGGATCTCTCGGCGGCCGGCGACGGCCGCCGCCTCGAGGAGGTGGCCGTAGCGGTGGGAGTGGGCGTGGATGACCTCCGGACGGTCCCGGTCGAGCGCGGGGATGAGGCCGAGCATCATCGGCATCGTGAGGCCCGGGATCAGCCGCCGACGGACCGTGAACCAGTCGACCGGGACGCCGTCCACCTCGGCCGGTCGGTCGGTACGATGGGCCCAGGGCGCTTCGGACGCGAGGTCACTGGCATAGACCCGGACCGTCTCGCCCCGGGCCGCGAGTCCCCGGGCGACTTCGCGCACGTTGGTCTCAACGCCTCCCGGGGTCCCGAACCGCAGGAGCACCTGGGCGATCCTCAACGGCCGGCGACCTCCACGAAGAGCGCGTCGAGCCGGTCGACACACGCCTCCCAGGTGTAGCGGGGCACGACCTCCGTCCGACCGTAGCGGCCCCATCGACGGGCCTCGGCGGGGTCGGAACGAACCCGCGCCATCGCTTCGGCGAGCGCCGGGACATCGCCCGGTGGGACGAGAAGCCCGGAGCGCTCCGGTTCGATAAACTCGGGGATCCCCCCGACCCGGCTCG
>JBBYJM010000105.1:0-4159 GCA_043196275.1 Thermoplasmata archaeon | reverse complement strand
CGACGCACGACCGCCTCGCTCGGGCGATCGAGGAGACCCTGCCGCGGCGGGCCCCGAACCTCTCCGCGTTGCTGGGGCCGGATCTGGCCGCCCGACTGCTGGCCCGGGCCGGAGGACTCGCCCGGCTCAGCCGACTGCCCGCCGGCACCATCCAGGTGCTGGGCGCCGAACGGGCGTTCTTTGAGCATCTTCGGGGCCGCGCCCCTCCGCCCCGCCATGGTCTGCTCTTCCTCCACCCCCGGATCCAATCGGCGCCCCGGTCCGAACGGGGCAAGCTGGCCCGTGCCCTGGCGGGCAAGGCCGCGATTGCCGCTCGGTTGGATGCGTCGGGAGCCCCGATCCGGCCCGATCTCCGGGCGGCGTTCGACGCCCGGGCGACCCAGGTCCGGTCCCAACGGCTGGCCCGTCGGGCCCCTCCGAATCGGCGCTAGTCGGGCTTCCACTTCACCGAACAGCCGAGAACCGAGACCTCGGGTTCGGAGATCGGCCGACCGGCGAGCGCCTCGTCGAGGGCCTGGGCCAGGTAGCGATGCTGGACCGCCGACGGGTTATCGTGCCGGTCGTCGATCCGGCCCTGGAATCGGAGCCGCCGATCCGGGCCGAAGAGGAACGGGTGAGGCGTCACCAGGGCTCCGTAGGCCCGGGCGACCTCCTGGGTTTCATCCCAGAGGTACGGGAAGGGATAGTTCCGCTCCCGGGCCCGGGCCTGCATCGCCTCAAACCGGTCGGCCGGATAGGCCGAAGTGTCGTTGGAGTTGATCGTGACGAACTGGACGCCTCGGGCCGCGTAGCGTCGGGCCAGATCGATGAGCCGGCCCTCCCAGGCCACGACGTACGGGCAGTGGTTGCACCAGAAGACCACGACGAGCCATGGGCGATCCGAAAAGTCCTCGAGCCGATGGCGTCGTCCATCGACACCGGGCAGATCCCAGCTGGGCGCGGGATCCCCGGGATGCAGGCGGAACTGATCGAGTTCGGCCATGAGGAAGGAGAGGGTCCCCCGGTATTAGCCTTTTGAGGAACCCCCCTTGGCCCGGGCGTGGAACCCCCGAGCCCCCGGCGCATCACCTCCCAGAACCGGGTCGAGCGCGACGAACGGCTGCTGAGGGATGGCCGCCCGTCGGTCCACGCCGAGATCCTCTGCGACGCCACCCTCTCGATCGGCGTCCAACCGGCGCCGGTCGTGGGGTGCGAGGCCGCGGCGAGGAGGCTCGGGATCGAGATCAGTCGTCGCCGATCGGGAGGCACTGGGGTCTTGGCCCTTCCGGGCGACATCGTCTGGACGCAGATCCTGCCTCGATCCGACCCCCGGTGGGGCCGTGACTTCCTCCGGGCCTACGACCGCTGGGGAGCCCCGGCAGTGGAACTTCTCGAGGGCCGGGGACGGCCCGCCCACTGGGGCCCTCCCCCCGGGCAGTCGACCAGCTTTTGCCCTCTCGGATCGAGGGGGCAGGTGCTCTGGAGCGACGGTCGGGTGGTCGGAGCGGCGGCCCAACACCTCAACGCCGCCGCGATGCTCCATCACGGCATCCTCTTCTGGACGCCCCGGACCGAACTCGCCGAGGCCCTCTGGCCGGAGGATGCCTCGGCCCTCCGCAGGTTCCTCGGGGCCCTCGGACCGAACGAGCCGATCGCCTCGGCGGAGCGGTGGGCGGTGGCCCTCCAGACGATCCTGGAAGGATGGCTCCGACAGCGCGGCTGATCGGTTTTCGGTGCGGAGGTACCGCGGGCCCGCCGGGGGATCCACCTGAGCGACCGCGCCACGACGCCGGAGCTGCGTCTTACCCCCCACCCCGCCCCCGTATCCTTCTACCGCGGAATGCGACGCTTTCCGGGCCGCCGAAAGACCGCGGGCCCCTCCTCGGCTCGCTCCGCGGGTGCCCCTCCAGGGGATCGTCGGGTGACGACGGCCGATCGTGGGCGCAGAGCAAATCGCCGCTACGCCTTCGGGCGCCGGCTCCACAGCGCCGCGGCCGCCGCAGCAGCCCCCGATCGGATCGTCCCCCAGTCGGCGCCGGTGAGCGTCCGGTGCCGGACGACCGGGACGCCGCCCACGTAGACCGAGTCGATCGCCTCCTCCGACGCCGAGTAGACGAGATGGGAGACGATGGCCTCCGATGTGGCCGGCTGGAGGGTGGGGTGGTCGAGGCGGAAGAGGCTCAGGTCGGCGAGCTTGCCGGCCTCGAGTGAGCCCAGATCGGCTTCGCGTCCGAGCGCCCGGGCACCCTCCCGGGTCGCTAGATCGAGCAGCTCCTGGTGGGAAAGGGCGGCAGCCTCCCAGCGGTGGTGCTTCTGGAAGAGCCCCGCGACGTGCATCTCCCGAAGCATCGAGAGCGAATTGTTGCTCGCCACCGAGTCGGTCCCGAGGCCGACCGCCACGCCCGCTCGGCGCAGCTCGGTCACCGGACAGATCCCGCCCGTGGCAAGCTTGGCGTTGGAGCTCGCGCAGTGGGCGATCGCGACCTTCCGGGCGGCGAGGATCTCAATCTCCCGGCGGGTGAGCCAGACCCCGTGGGCGGCGATCTGGCCGGCGCCCAGAAAGCCGATCTCCTCGAGCCAGAGCGCGGGCCGCTGCCCGTGGGCCGCCTCGTGATCGTGGACCTCCCGGAGGGTCTCCGAAAGATGGTAGGTGATCGGCGTCCCCTCCCGGTCGGCCAGCTCCCGGGTCCGCCGCCAGGTCTCCGCGCCGCAGACATAGACCCCCTGCGGCGCCGGGAGCGGCTGGATCAGCGGGTGGCGTCGCCACCGCCCAAGGAAGGCGGCCGCATTGTCGATCGGATCGCCCTTCTGCGTCGTCTTGTCGGCATCGAGGACCGCCCAGCCGAGGAAGCCCCGGGCCCCGAGCTCGACCGCCGCCCGGGCGGTCGCGTCCTGGAAGTAGTACATATCGAGGAAGCTCGTGGTCCCGCCAAGCAGCATCTCGGCGATCCCCGCCCGCGCTCCGGCCTCGACGTCCGCCTCGGTGCGATCGGCGTCGACCCGGAAGAGCACCTCGAGGAACCCGCCGAGATCCCGGTCGTCGGCGATCCCGCGCAACGGCGCCATCGCGACGTGGCCGTGGGTGTTGATGAACCCCGGCACCGCGGCGAACCCCCGTCCGTCGATCCGTTCCGCCCCCTCCCGCGGGGCTCCCGGACCGACGTGGGTGAACCGGCCCTGCTCGATCCGCAGGTCCCCGCGGAGGATCCGACGATCGGCGTCCTGGGTGACCAGAAGGGCGTCGGTGATGACGAGCGGCGCCGGGGTCGTGGGCGGTGGCATGGATCGGGTCACGGCGACCGGCGGATAAGCCGTTGCCGGCCCGCGTCGGCGTCCGCCACCGTGACCTCCGGGAGATCGGCCATCCCTTCGGCACTGGCCTTCTCGAACTGAGGCCGGGCGGCGAGGACGGACCGGATCCACGGGCGGCTCAGCACGAAGAGGAGCGGAACGGCGGCGGTGACGACCAGGATGAGATCGACCCAGCCGCCGGGGACCCAGCCGGCGCTCGGCATGCCGAGGATGGTGGCTGCGGTGTTCGGGATCACGATCACCGCCCCGATGAGGGCGATCACCAGGGCCACGTAGGCGAGTCCCAGCATCCGGAGGTTGGAGGTGTTGGCGATCGCAGCGATCCGGTTCGAGGCGGCGCTCAGTTCATTGGCGGCCGCCGCGAGCCGGTTCGACTCGTGGGAGTCCCGGAGCAGCAGAAGGTCCCGCAACGACTCTTCAAAGTGGGAGGCGATCCCGGGAAGGCCGAGGACCGTCGCCCGGAGGGTTGGCATCGACTCCGGGAGCCCCGGAAAGGAGGGACCCAAGGGGCCGTCCAGCTCCTCCACGAGCAGGGTGATCCGTCCGACCTGGGCCCGGACCTTCGAGATCAGCCGGCGGTACCGGCCCAGCTCGGCGAGCGTCGGGGTCCCCCCTTCGCTCTCACGGGCGTTGATCGCCTCGTCGATCTCGGCTAGGCGAGCGAGGTAGTTGTGGGCCGCCCGTGTTACGGTCCGCACCAACCGATCGGTATCGGCCGACCCGGGCGCTCCCGGCCCGGCCGGGGCCGGCTCGATTGGGGGCCCGAGCCATTCGATCCCGCCCGGGCCGATCAGGGCCCCACGCCAGGTGAGCCCTCCATCGGTCTCCACCTCCGCGATCGAGATCAGGGTCCCCGACGAACGGTACT
>JBBYJM010000104.1:0-4166 GCA_043196275.1 Thermoplasmata archaeon | reverse complement strand
CGCATCCTCCCGACTCACTCGGGCCGAGCAGAGCTTCCTCGAGGCGATGGCCCGCGCGACCTCACGCAAGGCCACACCCGAAACCCCGTCGCCTCTTCGGGCAGTATCGGAAGGGCCGCTGCACATCGTCATGGTCGGATGGGAGTTTCCTCCCGATCACTCTGGCGGACTCGGAGTCCACTCCTATGAGATCGTCCGGGAGCTTGCCCAGTTGGGCCATAAGGTGACCTTCCTCCTCCCGGAGGCCCGACCGCACTGGGAGGTGTCGGGAGTTGACTTCCGGGCTCCGGGGGATGCCCAGGACAGGGCGAAGACGCCGGACACCGAGCCCCTCCGGGCGTACGTTTCCCCAGAGACGGGCACCATCACGAACCTTTCGGAGGTGGCCGACTTCTACAATACGTGGATTGCGGACCTAGGCGAGCTGGGCCCGGTGGACGTGGTCCATGTCCACGACTGGTTCGGCACCATTGGCGGCGCCGCACTGGCCCGAAGGGAGCATGCGGCCCTGGTGGTCACCATCCACTCCACCGAGTATGACCGGTCGCTCGACCACCCCTGGACGGATATCTTGCGTCGGGAGGAGCACGGCATTGCCCAAGCAGACCGTGTCATCGCCGTCAGCCGCCATCTCCGGGAGCAGTTGATTCGCCGATACGGTGCGCCCCCGGACCGTGTGCGGGTGGTCTACAATGCCGTCCGGCCCGCGGAGGGCCCGGCCTCTCCCGACCACCGACCTCCCACCGTCATCTACATCGGCCGCCTGGCGGCGATGAAGGGGATCGATACGTTCCTCAAGGCCGCGGCCCGTGTCGCCCCGTCCTTTCCGGAGGTTCAGTTCGTGGTCGGGGGGGAGGGCCCGGAGCTCCCCCACCTCTTGCACCTCGCCGCTTCGCTGGGCATCGCGGATCGTGTCATGTTCCTGGGCCGGGTCTCTGAAGCCGAACGAACCTACCTGCTCTCGCACGCTTCCGTGTTCGTGCTCCCTTCGGTCGTCGAACCGTTCGGCATCGCGGCCCTCGAGGCCATGGCGGCCGGAACTCCGACCATCGTTTCCAAGACGAGCGGGGTCGCGGAAATCTCGGCCAACCTCTTCCGCGTCGATTTTTGGGACGTCGAAGAGTTCGCCAACCGGATCGCCGAACTGCTCCTGTACCCTGCGCTCTCCAAGACCTTGGGCTCCCAGGGCCGGGAGGACGCCGTGCGGGAAGGATGGCGGGAGCGTGCCCTGGAGACGGTCCAGGTGTACCGTGAGGCGATTCGCGACCGGAGGTCGACGTGACCCAGGTGGTTTGGCAGCTCCACCTCCATCAACCCTGGCGGCTGGGCCGATTCCGCTATCTGGACCTGGGTTCGGGTCGGTCGTACTTTGATCACCCCCGCAACCTCGAGATCTTCCGAAGGGTGGCCGATCGAAGTTACCGCCCCGCGCTCGACCGGCTGCTCAACCTGTTCGACGAGTTTGACGAGTTCCGCCTCTCCCTATCGGTGACCGGCACCTTCCTCGAGCAGGCGCGGGAGGCGGCACCCGACGTCGTTGAGCGGCTCCAGGCATTGGTGGGGACCGGCCGGGTGGGGCTCGTGGCCGAGACCTACTACCACTCGCTGGCGTTCCTGATGCCCCCCCCGGAGCTCCGTGAGGAGGTCGAACTCCACCGGGAGCTGCTCCGCCAGACCTTTCATCAGGACCCCCGGACCCTCCGGATGACCGAGCTCGCCTACTCGGACCAGCTGGCCCGCTTCGCTGAGGCGCGCGGGTTCCGGGCGATGCTTGCCGAGGGGTGGCCGGGCATCCTTCACGGAAACTCCCCGACGTACCGGTACTGCGCGGTGTCGGCGCCGACCCTGACCGTGCTGATGCGGCACTTCCCCCTGAGCGACGACATCGCCTTCCGGTTCTCGGCTCGGGACTGGAGCGAGTATCCCCTGACCAGCGAGAAGTTTGCCCGGTGGCTCGCGGCGACCCCGGGGGATTTCATCGGGCTCTTCATGGACTTCGAAACCTTCGGGGAGCACCAACCGGCCGAGTCGGGGATCCTGGAGTTTTTGACCCACCTGCCCGGCGCGGTCCGATCCTACCCCCAACTCGCCTGGGCGACCGTGGACGAAGCCGCTCAGGGACCGCCCCGCGACACCGTGGCCTCCCCGGAGATCGTCACATGGGCGGACGAGCGGAGGGACCTCGGAGCCTGGCTCGGCAACGACCTGCAGCGATCGGCCCTCGAAGCGGCCCAGAAGGTCGGTCGGCTGGTCCGCCTTACCGAAGAGACCGAGCTTTGGACCGACTGGCGCCGGCTGCTGACCTCCGACCACTTCTACTACATGTATGTCGGAGGCAATCCGGCCGATCGCCGGGTTCACCAGCACTTCTCCAACTACCCCAATCCGTTCGACGCGTATGCCAATTATATGAACGCCCTGACCGATCTTCGGCGACGCGCCCTGGCGGCGTCCGGACACCCCGCATGAGATCGACCCCTCCCCGACCCCGGAGCCGGCCGTGATCGCCTCGATCGTCGGGAACAACCGCCTCCTGGTGACCGGCAACGAGGACGGGGAGTGGAATGCGCTGTTCTATCCGTATCCGGGCCAGTTTCAGCATCTTCTTCAGTCCCGCCTCGGCTGCTACGATGTCGAGTTGCGACGCTTCGCGTGGACCCGCTCCCGGGCTCCCCCGCTGGGGGAGCCCCGCATCCTCATGGAAGGCGCCACCGCCCGTTGGGAGTGGGCCGGTCCGGATCTCCATCTTTCGGTCAGCGACCATGTCCACCCGAACCACGATCTCCTGGTTCGGGTGGTCCGGGTCCAAGCTCCGGTTCCCCGGCCGGTCCGACTCTTTTCGTACCATTCCCTCCGCATCGCCCAGTCGATGTACCAGGATACCGCGTTTGTCGACGCTTCGGTCCACTCCCTCGTTCACTTCAAGCGAGGGTTCTATTTCGAACTCTTCAGCGATCCCACCTTCTCGCGGGCCGCCTGCGGGGAACACAGCCTCAAGGGGCTGGAAGGGACCTATGTCGACGCCGAGGACGGTCTTCTGGAGGGGACCCACGTCTCCCACGGATCACCGGACAGCGCCCTTCAGTGGGACCTTGTGGCGACTCCGGGGGCCGGCACCGTCCTGCGGATCTTTCTCGCCGCGGGGTCAACCCTCGCCGAAACCGGCCGACTGCGGGAGCTGGTGCGCCACGGGGGCCCCTCGCGGTTCGTCCGGGAGTCCTCGGCCTTCTGGAACGGGTGGATCCGACGGCGGACTCCCGAAACTCCCGTCGGGCTTAGCGATCGAGCGATCCAGGTCTACCGCCACAGCGTGCTGGTGCTGCGGCACCTGACGGCTCAGAACGGGGCCATTCTGGCCTCTCCGGATACCACCCCCCTCGAGGGCGTAGGGGACACCTACAACTACTGCTGGTGGCGAGATGGGGGATACGTCTCAAAAGCGATGGACGAAGCGGGGCTCTACGAGAACGCCCAGCGCTTCCTCGAGTTCGCCCAACGCTGTCAGGATTCGGATGGCTCCTTCTTCCACCGGTTCTTCCCGGACGGTGAGCGGGGATCGACCTGGCACCTTCCTCCGTTTCTACAGATCGACCAGACCGCGACGGTGATTGCCGCCGCCTGGCATCACTTCAAGCGCGGCAACGATCCCGACGTCCTGGTCCATCTATGGCCGATGGTGAAGGCGGCCGCCAACTTCCTGACCGGCTTCAGGGATCCCCAGACCGGCCTTCCCGCCGCCAGCTACGATCTCTGGGAGGAGCGGATGGGGATCCACACCTACTCGACAGCCGCCGTCATTCATGCGCTGGAACGGGCCGCCCGGATCGCCGAGGAACTTGGCAAGGACCCCGGGGCCTGGCGCCAGGCCTCGGCCGAGATCCATGCGGCAGCACTTCGGCACCTGTGGGACCCGAACGAGCAGCGGTTTGTCCGCTCGTTGAGCCCGCGGGACGATCGGGAGGATGCCAGCCTTCTGCTCGCCCTCAAACTGGGCCTCGTGCCGTGGTCCGACCCTCGTGCACGGAGCACCGTCGATCGAGTCGAGGCGCGGCTCTGGTCGGGGACGCTGGGTGGCCTTGCCCGGTACGAGGGGGATCGGTACTTTGGGTCGCAGAATCCCTGGATGATCACGACCCTCTGGCTCGCCGAGTCCCGGCTCCGGCTCG
>JBBYJM010000103.1:0-4170 GCA_043196275.1 Thermoplasmata archaeon | reverse complement strand
GACGCGTCGGTTCGGATGGGGGGCCGGGATCGCCCTGCTCGGCGTCGCCGTGGCATTCCTGCTGACGGTTCCGGGGATCGCCCCCGGGGCTCTGTCCCCTACCCCTCCCGCCGCGTCGGGGGGTTCCCTCCGGCCGACGGGGGGCCCCCCATCCGCGGCCTCTTCCGGGGGCCCCAACGGCTCCTTTTCGGTCTCGGCTACCACGGTCCTGGCAAACAACACCACCGTCCCCGGTAACTTCCTCGCCTCGAACGGGATCGTGCCGGACGCGACCGCCTACGACCCCAACGGCTCCACCCTCTGGGTGGCCAACGGCGGCTCCGGCACCGTCTCGGTCATCAACCTCACCCTCGGCCGCATGGTCGCCGCAGTCCCCGTCGGCAGCGGCCCGGTCGCGCTGCTCTACGATCCGGGCCTCGACCGCGTCTTCGTGGTCAACCAGTACTCCGGCAATCTGAGCATCATCAATGCCACGAGCTTCCGATCCATCGGCTCCGTCACCGTGGGGCTCGCGCCCCTCGCCGTGGCGCTCGATCCCGCCCGCCAGACGGTCTACGTCGCGGTCTCCCGCTTCTCCCTTTCGGCGATCCTCAACGGCCAGCCGCTCGACAACGGGAGCCTGCTCGCGGTGGATGCCGCCACCCTCCAGGTCGTGGGCAACTTCTCCCTCTTCCAGACCATCCCCACCGACGTGATCTACGGCCCCTCCGGGGACCTCTACACCGTCTCGCTGGGTGGCTGTCGGGTCACCACCCTCGATCCCGCCAGCGGTTCGATCCTGGGCAACGCCTCGCTCCCGGCGGGGACGTGCGGCTGGGCCTACCATCGGCAGGCCTGCCCCTACGTGGTGAACTCGCTCCCGGGCTCGGCCACCCTGGCCGACGACCCGACGGGTGGGATGCTGTATGTCGGCGTCACCAACACCCTCACCTTCTGCAACTACACCAACTCGCTCGAGGCGCTCGATCTCGCCAACAGCTCCTGGGTGTACGGCCGGACCGTCCCGTTCGGCGCCGACGGTCTGGGCAACTCCAGTCTGACCCAGGTCGCTTTCGATCCGGAGATCCCGGCCCTCCTCGCCCAGTACTCCGGCAACGGGACCACCGGCACCCTCGCGGCTCTCGCCCCCGCCGGATTTGCGACCCTCGGGGTCCGGAGCATCCCCGGGGTGGTCCAGGGGGTCGAATATGCCCCGGCGCTTCCGGCGGTCGTCTACGCCAACGGAGGGACCGGTCGGGTGGTGCTCGCCAACGTGACCACCCTCGACCCGATGGCCCGCTTTGCCGTCGGCGCCGACCCGGTCGCCCTGGCCGCGGCGTCCAACCTGGGCGGGGTGGCGGTCGCCGAATACTCCCAAAACTCGGTCGCCCTGATGAACGCGACCCAGGGCACGATCGTCGGGGAGTGGCCGGTCGGCGTCGAACCCGCGGCGCTCGCCTACGATCCTCAGACCGACGTGCTGGCAGTGGCCAACAGCGGCTCCGGCAACCTGACGATCCTCAACCTCAGCGGCGCTCCGGCCGGTTCGATCCCGATCGGGGGCACCCCCTCCGCCGTCGCCTTCGACCCCACCCAGGCCACCTGGTGGGTTGCGGGGGGCACTTCGGGCACGGTGACTGAGGTCTCCGCTCGGACCGGGAGTGTGGCGCGGATCGTCCCCATCGCGCCCGACGCGATCCTTTCGGGCCTCGTGTTCGACCCGGGGACCGATTCGGTCTACGTGGGACTGTTGACCAACTCGACCGTCGCCGTGATCAACGCGACAACAGGGGGGGTCGAGGCCCTCATCCCGGTCGGCTACGCCCCGTCGAGCCTCGTCTACATTTCGACGATCGGCGCGGTCGTGGTCGCCAACGCCGGCTCGGGCAGCCTCAGCTTCGTCAACGACACCACCCTCAACGTCACCGCCTCGATCCCCCTCACCAACCTCCCCCTGGCTCTGGCGTACGACTCGGCGCAGGGGGTGATCCTGGCCGCCCAGTTCGGCGGGGACTCTCTCGCCTTCGTCACTGTCGCGACCCTCACCGTGCGGAACTTCCTCGCGGTCGGCCGCGAACCGAGCGGGGTCGCCTACGATCCGGCGACGGGGACGGCCTTCGTCGCGAACGCCGGCAGCGGGACCATCTCCACCGTCGCCGCCGCCGGCTACCCGGTCCGGGCAGTCGAATCGGGGCTCCCCGCGAACGCCACCTGGTGGTTCAACGTGACCGGCGGGGCCCGGGTCTCCTCCACGCAGGCCAACCTCACCCTGCACCTCATCAACGGGACCTACGCCTTCTCGGCCAGCACCAGCACCCCCGGTTTCGCGAGCAGCCCGGGCTTCTTCATTGTCGACGGACAGCCCACCACCGTCCGGGTGGCCTTTTCCCCGGCCACGAGCCCGGTCACCTTCGACGCGGTCGGCCTGCCCTCGGGGACCCCCTGGTACGTCAATCTGAGCGGAGGCTATGGCGGCTCGAGCCGGGGGAGTTCGATCACCTTCAACCTCACCAACCGGAGCTACACCTTTACCGTGCAGACCCCCGACCGATCGTACGCCCCGGAACCGGCCGCCGGGGAGTTCGTCGTCGAGGGTTCCCTCCTGGGGATCGAGGTCCGCTTCACCCCGGTGACCTCGCCGGTCGTCTTCCAGGAGACCGGCCTCCCCAATGGGACCGTCTGGTGGGTCCGCACCGCCGGGGAGCAGTTTACCGATAACCAGAGCGTAATGGCCGTCGGCCTGGCCAACGGGACCTACACCTACACGGTCGGGACCGCCAACTCGAGCTTCCGCGCCACCGGCGGGAACTTCACCGTCGCCGGGGCCGAGATCAATGTCCCCATCGACTTCCAACTCGTGGCCTATCCGGTGGTCATCGCCCAGAGCGGCCTGTCCAATTCGACCGCCTGGTCGATCGTGATCGACGGGCGATCGGTGATCGCCCGCAACGGCACGGCCGAGATCGACCTCCCGAACGGGAGCTACGCGTTCCGGGTCGTCGCCCCGTCGGGGTACGCGGCGGCCCCGGCTTCGGGGGTCGTCACCGTCCGAGGGAGCCCGGTCACCCAGGTGGTCGCCTTCTCCCCCAACGGCTCGACCTCCTCGACGCGGCTCTACCTCGTCGCGGGGATCGCCGTCGGCGCCTTCGTGGCCGGAACGATCATCTTCCTCATCGGCCGCCGACGTTACCCGCCGACCCGCTGAGCGGCCTCTCCCGCGGCGCCCCCCTACCGGACGGGGGTCCCGCGCGAGCCCAAATATCTTCGAGGAGGTGGACCGGGCATGTCGAAGGCGGCGATCGCCCGGTTCATCGTCGGTGGGCCCTTTCCCCGGGCCTCGGGGGTCCCCGTTCCGCCCCTCGGAGGAGCCTCCGGAGGGCTCGGGATCTCCTGGAGCTGGCACGATCGGACCAGCGGCGTCGTGGCCTGGCGGTTCGAAAACCCCGGAGTCCGGGCGGCCACCGGCCTGCTGCTCCGCAACGGCTACTACTTCGGCAACGCCTTCTGGCCGGTCTACCTTGCCCACCCCTCGTTCCGGACCCGGTGGGCCAGCCGGCTCGAACCGCTGGCCGATCTCGGGGTCGATGAGAACGCGGCTCCGCTCGGCGTGGTGGGGTTCGCCGGCGGACGCCGCATCGTGGCCTTCCTCTTCACCCTGGCGCCGGGCTCAACCTGGTCGATCCTCGAGGGGGGCTTTTCGGCCGCCCAGCCGCCCCAGGGCGCCGGTGTTGTCGGTGCGGAGTTCCGACGCGGCGGCGACTTCTGCATCGGCTACGACCCGGCCCAG
This sequence comes from Thermoplasmata archaeon, assembly GCA_043196275.1. Lineage (GTDB taxonomy): Archaea > Thermoplasmatota > Thermoplasmata > Lutacidiplasmatales > UBA184 > Lutacidiplasma. Next base: position 404 of record JBBYJM010000103.1, on the reverse strand, counting down.
GTGACCGCGTGGGACCAGCAGACCCAGACGGGGCTCCAAGGTACCGCGCCCAATCCGGCGACCGTCACCACCCTCGAGGTCGCCCCGGCGGGACCGACCCCCTTCGTGCAGCTCTACCCCGATCCGATCGCGATCGGCCCGTGCTGAATCGAGCGGGCCCCGGGGGGCGGTGGCCGACGCCCGCGCGTCGCTCGGAGAGATTAAATAGGGAGCCCGAGTCCCACCGCGGCCGAACTGGGCGCCCTGCGCCCGAGACGGCACCGTGCACCCGCCGAGACCCACGTCTCGCCGGGGAAGTGGCGAGGGTGGGTCCGCGGGGGCGGACCGACCGATGACGCCGATCACACGCGTTCTGGACGCTTGTCGAACGTCAGAAGTGTAGCTGACTCCTGTCAGTTGAGGAA
>JBBYJM010000102.1:0-4172 GCA_043196275.1 Thermoplasmata archaeon | reverse complement strand
CGGAGGCGGCCCCCGAGGAGGGTGCTGATCGGGGTGCCGAGTTCCCGGCCGATGAGATCGTGACAGGCAATGTCCACCCCGCTCAGCGCGCTGGTCGCCTCCATCGAATGGTATCGGTAGAAGGAGTACCGTTCGAACTCTCGCCGGCCTTTGCCGTGGTCGTGGAGTTCCCGACCTTCGTAGAAGCGCGCCACTTCCGGCACGCTGCTCCGGACTGGGTGGGTCATCAGTGTCGTCGGCGCTTCGCCCCAGCCAACAGCCCCCGACGAGGTGGTGACCTTGACGAGCACCACAGTTGAGCTCCAGGGGGAGGAAAGCTCGTCTGCCGGTGCCGCGACCTCGATGGCCTCCACGCTTTGGATCTTCATGGGTCGGGTGGACCATCTCCCGAGGGCATTAGAGGGTTGCCGGCCCTTCCGGTCTCAGACACCGAGCTAAAACCGGTGCGCAGCATGGAGTCGTCGTGATTCTAGTCGGTCGCGAGGACCATCCCCACTCTCTGCGGACGCCGCCCTGTCGAGGCCGCCGAGGGGTCTATGGCGTCGTTCGAAGCGGAGTTGCCCCGGCCCCTAAGGGGGCTGGGGCGGGGGGGATGCTCCGGCGATCTCCAGGGCGCGGCGGATGTGCTCCTTGGGGCGGGAGCTTTCGATGATCGCGACGATCTTGCCCCCTGCATCGAGAACGAAGGTGACCCTTCGGGAGAATCCGAGAAGCCCGAGGACGCCATACCTGCGAGCCACCTCCTTCCGATCGTCCGCCAACAGAGGAAAGTCGAGGGCGCAGCGTTGAGAGAACCGTTGTTGCTCGCCCACCGGATCGACGCTGATGCCCAGGACCACCGCGTTCTTGGAAGCAAACTCGGGCAGGGTCCGCTGAAACTCCCGAGTTTCGATCGTGCAGCCCAGGGAGTTGGCCTTTGGATAGAAGTAGAGGACGACGTTCTTCCCTCGAAACTGAGAGAGAGTGATCGGACGGCCGTCCGCGGCCGACAGGGTGAAATCGGGGGCGGAATCTCCTACGCCGAGCATCGGGGAAACAGCGAGCGGGGCGGCATTACCATTGCTCCCCCTCCGGACTGGGGCCGTCGCGCGGCCATGATCCGTGGTGGAGGATCCACTCCTGTCCTCGAGAAGAGAGTGGAGCGCTCTCAGCGGCGTGGCGAGCTTTGAGCCACAGCTCCGGGGTCGGGAGCGGAAGAAGGACGGCCGATACCCCCGGGGTATCCAGAGCAAACCGAACTGCAATCTCGGGTAGGGGGCGTCCTTCGAGCCGTACCAACTCGACGCAGTCGGTCAGCGGTCGAGCCTCTTCGCGGAGCCGGGAGATGGGCGCGGGTCCTGGGGACCCGGTCGGGTTCAACCGGAGGATCCCCAGGGGGTCCGGTAAGCCCGTCAGGCCCGCCCATGGGTCCAAGGCAAGGATGCCCACCGAGGCCGCCCCGAATCCCGAGGCCGGTGAAGGGCGGATCGCCGGCGCCCAGACTGAGTGAGGCACTGAGACAAAGTCGGCCCGTCCCTCAAATCCCGGTCCGATCAGCGGCGGGTCGATCCGGACACCGATCCAGGAGTGGGCGGCCGCGGCAGTCGACTCCAAGGCCGGAAGGGGGGCCGAGCGCGCCGGCAGGAGATCGGGCGGACGAACCTCGAGAAGGAGCCGGTAGGTCATGGACAGTTCCTGGTGGGCTTGGGCGACCATGGTGGGGGCCTCATCGACCAAGCCCTGAGGGAGTACTCCGACGACCACGAGGGACGCCCTCGGATCGGGCCCGACCCTTCGAAGGTAGATCCGGGCACGGCGGCCGGCTTCTCCGAGGGGAAGGCGAACCAGGTTGACTCCGTCGTGGAGGGCCCGATGGAGGACGGCCTCGGTGTGCATCGGCAGTTCTCCGGTAAGATCGAGGCCCAGTGTCGAGACTTGGAGGTCCGTGGCGGGCAGCTTGCGGAGGTCCATACTCATCTAGTTGCGTCAACCGCCGGCCGACGGCCCGGCTTTGCGGTCGGAAGGTCCGCTCCGCGCTTAAGTGCGCTCACCCCCTGGCCGGGCGAATGACATCAAACCGCCCGAACCTTCCCCTGGCCGAGCGCACGCGGCCCGGCCTCCTCAGCGATCTGGTAGGCAACCCCAGGGCCCGGGCCCAACTCATCGCTTTCGGGGAAAGTTGGGCCCGCTCCCGGCGTCCCCCGACGCTCAGGGCGGCCCTGCTCTCCGGCCCCCCGGGGGTCGGGAAGACCTCCAGCGCGTGGGCCCTGGCGCAGCAGTTCGGATGGGATGTGGTCGAGATGAACGCCTCGGACGCGCGGAACGAGGTGGCGATCGACGAAGTCGCGGGGCGGGCCTCCCGGACCCATCCGTTGACGGCGGGGCCGATCGATGCCCAGCGGCATCGGGTCCTCATTCTTTTGGACGAGGCCGACTGCTTGACCGGCCGGGCCGGCGAGGAACGGGGACGAAGCCCTCCGCCCCTGTCCCTCCGGGAGTTCCTTCAGGGTCGGTACGGATCCATCGGGGAGCTGAACCGCGCCTGGGGACTCGGCGAGCCGGGCGCCCCACGCCCGTTTGCTCGTTGGGAGCAGGTGCCGCAAGCCGCCGGGACGGCCGCCTGGACCCGGCATCCGGCCGCCCAGGCCGACCTCCATGAGTTCGGCTCCCGTGCCCGGCCCCGGGATCTGACGGATCGAGGAGGCCTCGGGGCGATCCTCCGGTTGGTGCGGGAAACTCTCCAGCCCGTGATTCTGACCGTGAACAGTGACCAGGACCTCCTGCGATCGTCTCCCGCCTTGCGCCGGTCGCTCGTTCGGATTGCCTTCGGTCCCCTCCTTCCGGGGGAGATGCGGGCGACTCTCGGACGGATTGCCCGGAGTGAAGGGATCGCCGTTCCACCCGAAACCCTGGAGACCCTGGTCGATCGCGCTCAGGGCGATCTGCGGGCCGGCATCAACGATCTGGAGGCCGTCGCCCGATCCCCGACCCCGGCAATTGGAGCCTCCCCTTTGGTGGGCCACCGGGACCGGACCGGTGATATGGAAGCTCTGCTGCGGGAGGCGCTCAGTTCGGCGCGATTTTACCGGGCGGTCGAGGTGCGTGAGCGCACCGACTCCGCCCCAGACGACCTCGTTCCGTGGGTCGAGGAGAACCTTCCCCGAGAGGCCCCCGACCCCCGGCACGGGCTCGCTGCATTCCAGATGCTGTCGGAGGGCGACCGGTGCCTTCAGCGGGCGAGACGGTTCCGGACCTATGGGCTGTGGAGTTACGCGTCCGAAATCCTGACCGGGGGGGTCGGTACTGCGCTCCACGACGCCCCGGTTACCCTTCCCGCACCGCTGCGCTTTCCCCAGTACCTTGGAGATATGGGCCGCAGCCGTACGGCTCGGGCCAGCCGGGATGCGATCGCCGGGAAGATTGGGGCCCATTGCCACGTTTCCCGGCGCAAGGCCCGAGATGACTTTCTGCCTTGGCTGGAGTCGCTGTTCGACTCCCCCGACCATGCCGTGACCCCGCTGCCGGTCCGATTCCTGGGGTTGACCGCCCCAGAGGTCGGCTTCCTGATGGGCCGATCACCGGATTCGGAGGAGGTTGCGGCGCTTTTCCCACCGGACGCCGACCCCGAACCCCGCCCCCTCCGTCCCGCTGCGACAACGTCCGTCAACCGCGCTCCCCGGGCCGAGGCGCACGGTCCTTCGGACCCGGGTCCGGCCGATAGCGTCCCCGAGCCCCCGGCTCCCTCACGGAAGAGGGTCCAGCGCAGTCTGGGAGAGTTTGACGGGGGATCATCATGACCCTGCAGTCTCCATTTACAAACACCCCGGCCTCCACCCCCACCGCCGACCGGCCGAAAGTGGTGGTGTCGTGGAGCAGCGGTAAGGATTCGGCCTTCGCGCTGGGGGAACTCCTCCGTGAGAAGTCGGTCGAAGTGGTCGGGCTTCTCACGACGATCACCGAGACCTTCTCGAGAGTCTCGATGCACGGGGTGCGGGAATCGATCCTCGAGGCCCAGGCGGCGGCCACGGGACTTCCGCTCTGCAAGGTCCGCATTCCCTTTCCCTGTCCGAATGCGGTGTACGAGGCTCGGATGGCCGACGTCACCCGGGAGCTCCGGAGGGCGTCGGTGACCCACGTCGCGTTTGGAGACCTATTTCTTGAAGATGTCCGAGCCTACCGGGAGGAGAAGATGC
>JBBYJM010000101.1:0-4184 GCA_043196275.1 Thermoplasmata archaeon | reverse complement strand
AGCCCGGGGATCACGAGCTACAGCTTTGAAGTGACCCCGATCGTGATCGGGACCCAGGCCCTGCTCAACTGCCCCCTGCTCAACCTGCACGCCGCCCAGTTGACCACCTACGTGAGCGTCTATGGTGTGGCCAACTCCACCAGCCAGACCACCTCGATCATCCTGAACGAGCTCGCGCTCTCTCTCCTGAACCCGAGCACGAGCGTCTCGACCGGGAACGTCTCCTTCACCGCGTACTACACGGCGCAGTACGTTCAGAGCGTGGAGATCATCGTCTCGGCCCCGACGACCCCGGTCGTGCTGTTCAATGCCAGCCTCGCGTGGGCGAGCCCCACCCTCCCGACAACGGCGGTCTGGTACGCGGCCAACCCGGGTGTCTACCCCTGGGTTCTGACCCTGGTCACCAGCTACGGGGTACTCAGCATCCACGGGGATCTGACGGTGATTTCTTCGGGCGGCACTGTCTACCAGAACACCACGGTCTACAGCAACGGCTCGCTCTTCAAGGGCCTGAACGCGGGAGCCTCCGGTACGATCCTCCTGGTGGTCGGCCTGATCATCGGCATGATCGTGGCGCTCCTCTTGGCGCGCTCGATGATGGCGACCCCGAAGAGTGCCCCGGCGCAGGCCTGGCAGCAGCAGTCGACCTCAACCCCGGCCAACCAGTGCAGCGTCTGCAACCGTTCCTTTGCGACCCCTGAGGAGCTGAAGGAACACGCCAAGACGGAGCACGGGATCAGCTCATAGACGGACGGAGTGGGCGACCCTCTGCCTCGAGCGAGGCAGGGGGTCCAATGGGACCAACCCTTTCCTATCCCCTTATTTTTGCGCGGCCTTCGGTTGTGATCAACAGCTACGCTTCGCGTGGGCCACCCGGGCGATCCGGACTGAATCCCCTATACGAAGCGGAGAGCGGGGAACTTCGAGCGCCAGGCCCGCACTTCGGCCCCTACCTTCGACCGCTGGATACCGCCGGCATGCAGTAGACGTGCAAGCCGACCCATCTCGCGGGGTTCGACCCCGAGCCGGGTAAGTTCCGCGGTCCCGATCCGTCCGACGAGGTCGAGGATCAGTCCCTGCGCCTCGAGCCGGCGAGCAAGCTCCCCGGGCCCGAAGGCGAAGCGCTCCCGGAAGCGTCGGGGATCAATGTGGATCTGGTGCGAGCCGGAGAATCCCTGCGCCTCGGCGACCATCGGCCAGCCCAACTCCGTGAGTTCGCGGGCGAGCCGTTGGGAGTTCTCAACGACCGTCCGGGCGTACTCCGGGCCCACGCGCTCGAACTCCAGCAGGGTCTGGGTGAGCGCGGCGATCCGGTTCCAGTGGGCATTGTCGAAGATCCTCCAGACCAGGGCCGGATCGATCTGCTGGAACAGATCCTCCCGGTCGGTCACCAAAAGCCCACCCTGAGGTCCGAAGAACGACTTGTGGGTACTTCCGAAGAGAACGTCGGTCCCCTCCCGAATCGGATCCTGGAAGACGCCGCCGGCGATCAGGCCGAGGACGTGGGAGGCATCGTAGAAAAGCAGCCCGCCCTGACGGTGGATCTCCTCGGCAATCTCCCGGACGGGATAGGGGAAGAGAAAGAAGCTCTGGCCGAGCAGGACGGCGTCTGGGCGCTCGGCCCGGATCACGTCGAGGACCTGGTCGATCACCAGCGACCCCCCGGGCCCGTCGGCGGGGAGTGGCCGGACCTTCCAGCCGAAGAGGGCAGGGATGAAGCCGGGAGCGTAGCCATCGTAGCCCCCCTGCTCCGGTGGAATGGCCAGCAGCTTGGACCCGGAGGGCAAAAGGGGCGCCATTGCCGATAGGGCGGCAATATGGCCGGAGAGGGGGCGTACGGTGGCCCGGCGACCGTGGAAGATCCGGGACGCGGCCCGGTTCCCGAGCTCCTCGATCCGGTCGGTGTAGCGGGTACCGGCGTAGCTGTTATCGATCGCCTCACCGTGGAAGGTCGTGGAGATCGGCAGGGTATATCGTCCGGCGAGGTCGCTCGAAAGGTAGCGCTTGGCGGTCGGGGAGAGCGCGTTCTCGCTCGGCAGGAGGTTGAAGACCTCCCGACCCCGCCAGCGGTTGTGGGCGCGCACCCAGCGCGCCAGGGCCTGCTCGTCGGGGCTACGCGTCACCATGATGGGCCAGTACGCCGGGGAGGGGGAGCAGCTGGCCCTCGGCCATCTTGCGGTGCTCGCGGTTGCCGCACCTCGGGCACTCGAACCGATCCGCCTTGCGGCCCATCAGCCCGTGGCAGACCTGGCATCGGGCGGAGATCACCCCTAGGTTGGCCGGGGCCGTCGTGAGCTTCACCGACGGGGCCGACTGGAGGACGCGGGCGAGCAGGATGTCGCCGACGGCGAACTCGCTCGCCAGCGACTCGGTGTACCCTTCCCGGGCCTTGGAGATGTGGACGGTCCCCTCCGGGTCACCCGGGACCGGCCGACGGCTGCCCGCCGTGGCGAGGATCGTGCAGATCGCCATCGCCGACTTGAGCTCGTCCACCCGGGCGTACACCAGGTCCCCGTCCGAAACCTGGGGAATGCCGTTGCGAGGCACCACGTGGACGCTCCGGTCGGCGGGGTCAACGTGGGAGACGCCCAGCACCGACGCGTAGATTCGGCCGGAGTCCTCGTAGGTACCGCGGCCCGGGACAAACTCCTCGGCGGCGCCCAGGTACTCTCCGGGGATGACCAGCTTCGGGGGTTCGGGGGAACTGCTCATGGGCCTTCGCTTCGCTCCAGTACCCACAGATCGACCTTCAGGGGCCGCGAACGGGCCCGATGGTGGGGGAACAACGCTGGAAGTTCCCACGGCACCGGGTGCAGATCGAGGATGCGGGTGTCGGCTTCAACGGCCCTGCGGGCTATAAAGCTTCGTGACGCTTCCAGGGCGAATCCATAGACCCGTCGGGGCCGAAGCCGGAACGCGGCGGCCCAAAACTCGCGATCGGCCCCTTCCCGCTGGGCCCCGAACGGGGGGTTCATGACGACCGTATCGACCCGCCCGGTCGCCTCCCGGACCTCGGCCCGATGGATCACGACCGGTAGCCGCCATTCCTCCGCATACGCCCGGGCGACCGTAACGCAGGCCGGGTCGACCTCCCAGCCCACTACGGAGCGCGCCCCCAGCAGGGCCGCACCGAGAGCCAAGACACCGGTGCCGGTCCCCAGGTCGGCGACGGATCGGCCCTCGATGTCGCCCCGTTGCCACGCACCGAGCAGGAGTTCGGCAGCGCGTTCGGGGGGGGTGGGCACTTGCTCGAGCGCCGGATCCGGGCTCGGAGGGCCGGGGAGTTTCGCCAGCCGAATGACCAGCTGTCGGTGGGTGAGGGGCGTACGAGGTCGCGGAGCGATGCCGTTGCGGGGAGCCGGATTCGAACCGGCGAACGCCTTCGCGACAGGATCTCTCGGCACGGGGTCGAGGGCGACTCCCGGCGTTTAAGTCCTGCGCCGTTGCCCGGCTTGGCTATCCCCGCGCCCTTAACGGGCGGCCGACGGTGTGGGCTCCGCCTCGGGCTCCTCGGCGGCCCGGGGGATCCCCTTCTTCAACGAAACGCGCTGGGGGAAGTACTTGAGCAGAATGACGTCGTTGACAGCGCTGACCCAGCGGTAGGGGACGCTGACCGGCCGGGACTCGTCGACCAGCACGGCCGCCGTCTCGTCGACATAGAGCCCTTCGATCTTCGCCCCGTCCACATCGACGATGACGTTGTCCACTTCACCCAGCAGTCGTCCGTCGGGCGTGTAGATCTGCCGCCCCAGGTATTCGGTCATTTCGACGAGCATCGGAATCCCTACCGGTGGACGCTACGCCGCCTTCTTATGACTTTGGGCGGAGGGGCAGCCCCCGGCCCCGGGACCGGGGCGGCCTCATTCGCCGGCACTCTCCGGGGCGGTCTGACGGACCTGCTGACGGTACATCCGCCGCAGCTCACCACTGGTGGTTGCATCGGTCGGAGCCTTCTCCTCGCGGAACCGGCCCGTGAAGCGGGGGAACCTCAGGGCGAAGCCGCTTCCGGGGCGGATCGCGCCGAAGTCGGCGCGATGGACCGGGCTCAGGGTCAGCTCGGCGCCCCGGACCTCCAGGACAAGGCCGGGCCGGAACCAGCGGTCCGGGGTGAGGCCGGTGGCGACCATCGCCGGCCGGTCGTCGCAGCTCCACGGGGCCAGTCGGCGGGGCATTTCGGCGAGGGC
>JBBYJM010000100.1:0-4226 GCA_043196275.1 Thermoplasmata archaeon | reverse complement strand
GGCGGCCGCCCACACCGGCACGGCCTGCATGGAGTGGGCCGGCCATGTGGTGGGCTCCGGCTTCACCTGCCAGGGGAACATCCTCTTCGCGCCGGCGGTCGTCGAAGCGATGGCCCGCGCCTACGAGACGACCCCCGGGGATCTTCCCGAGCGGCTGCTCTCGGCCCTCGCCGCCGGCCAGCGCGAGGGCGGCGACCGCCGGGGGATGCAGTCGGCGGCGATGCTCATCGTCCGGGAGAAGGGCGGCTACGACGAGGGGAGCGATCGCTGGGTCGACCTGCGGGTCGACGACCACCCGTCCCCGATCGAGGAGCTGCGCCGGATCTTCCGGCTCTACGATCTCACGCTGCTGGACCGGGAGGACCCGGCGACGGCCCGGCCGATCGAGGGGGAGGTGGCGGTCGCCCTCCAGCACGACCTCGGGATCCTCGGCTACTACCACGGCCCCCGGACCGGGACCTGGGATGCCGCGTCTCGGGCCGCCTTCGAACGGTTCCTCGGTGAGAACAACTTCGAGAACAAGCAGCGGCCGGACGGCAAGGTCTGGCCGTCGGTGATGAACTACCTGGCCGACCGGGCGGCCGCCGAGGTCGCCCGCCGGACCACCACCGCCCCCGTCGTGCCGGGCGCGCTCGACCGGGGTCCCGGGGCGAACGCCCCAGGAGGTGACCGATCCCCGCCGACCCCCCGGCGGCCCTCCCGCCGGTCGAAGTGACGGTCACCGCACGCCGGGAGTACCCCGACGCCGCGATGGCCGAGCAGGTCGCCCGGGCGATCGCCGTCGACAACCCGGCCCAGGTCCGGGCCGAGCGGCACGGATCGACGCTCGAGCTGCGCTGGAGCGGGCCCACCGCGGCGAGCGTCCGCGCGACGGCGGAGGACCTCTTCGCCTGCATCCGGGCGGCCGAACAGACGCTGAAGACGGCCCGGCGACGCTGAGGCGCCGCTACGGTCCGGGCGGCCGAGCCGGCCTCTCGAGGAACGCGAACCCCCGGGCCAGGAGCGGGAGCGCCTCCTCGAGGGGAGCGACGATCCCCACATCGACCCCCGCGAAGACCGGTGCGGCCGGATCCGAGTTGACGGCGAGCAGGGTGCCGGCCCGCCGGAGGCCGATGAGATGGTTCGTTGAGCCCCCGACCCCCAGCAGCACCGCGAGCCGCGGGGCGATCGAGACGCCCGTCAGTCCGATCTGGCGCCCGTTCGGCATCCGCTCGGCGTCGACCACCTTCCGCGTCGCGCCCCAGGCGGCCCCCCACCGCGTCAGGATCGGGGCGATCGAGGCCCACCGCTCGGGGCCCCCGGAGCCCCGGCCCACCACGATCACGATCTCCGCCCGCTTGAGCTGGGCGAGCGAGGGATCTGGGGTCCGATCGGCCGCCCGGCGCTCGAACCGGGGCTCGGTGGGAAGGGGGGAGTGGATCGACCATTCGAGCCGGCCCGATGCGGCCCGCCGGGGCGGAGCGTCGAAGGCGCCGGGCCGGAGGGTGGCGAGGTGCGGGAGGCCGAGGGCCCCAATCCCGGCGCTCGCGGCCCCCCCGGAGGCCGGTTTGATCCAGACCGGCGCGCCCTCCTCGTCGGCCAAGCCCACCGCGTCCCCCGTGAGCCCGCAGCCGAGCCGCACGGCGAGCCGGCCCGCGACGGCGCGGCCGAAAGCGTGGGAGACGAAGAGCCCCGCGAGGAACGGTCCGCCGGAGCGGAAGAGGCCCTCGAGCGCCTCGGCGACCCCGGCCGTCGACCACAGGGTGTCGGGGACCGGCCAGAGGTCGGCCCGGTCGGCCCCCGCCTGGGCGATCCGTTCGGTATCCTCGGCCGAGGGCGGTGACCCGACCCAGAGCGCCCGGATCTCCACCCGGGGGGCCCGCGCCCGCAGCCCGGAAAGCGCGGCGAGCGCCTCGGGGTCAAGCCGACCCTCCTCGTCGGTGACCAGGACGGCCATCGGCCCGGTGAGGCCGAGGGTGGGTGGCGTCGGCGCCGAAGATTCGGCGTCCGGTCGCTCCCAGCGGGACCGGACGATCGCCGCGGCCCGGCCGATCCGCTCCTCGAGCGGGCCTTCGGCCAGCACCACCGGGCTCCGATGGGGCGCGTCGGGTCTCCACCACCGTACCCGCGTCGGCGACCCGCGGGCACCGACCGTCGCGGGATCGACGCCGAGGGCCGTCGCCGAGCGGATGGGGACCGGACGCTGGCGCGCGGATTCAATCGCCTCGGGCGCGGCCTTGCGGAGGGGGGCGACCTTTTCCCCGACGCTGACCACGAAGGGCGGCGTCGCCCGATACCGGGTCCATCCCGGTTCGGAGTCGGTCGTGATCTCGAGCCGATCTTCGCCGGGGCGCCGGCGGATCTCCCGGGCCTCGCTGAAGAGCGGCCAGCCGAGGATCTCGGCGATCTGGGCCGGCACCTGCCCGGTCTCGCTGTCGGTGCTTCGAGCGCCGGTGACGAGGACCGTGGAGGGGGGCGAGCCGAGGACGCCCCGGGCGATGAGGCGGGCCGTGGCCAGGGTATCGGAACCGGCGAACGCCGGATCGGAGAAAAGTTCGATCCGGTCGACGCCGAGGGCATAGCTCTCCGCCAGGATCGGGGCGACCCCCGGCGGGCCGAGCGAAAGCAGCCGGACCGGTTCATTGGGCGACCGGAGATCGAGCGCGATCCTCAGGGCCCGTTGGTCGAGGGGGTTCAGGAACTGCGGGACCCCCTCCCGACGGAGCCTCAGGGTGACGGGGTCGAAGTCGCCGACATCGCTGCGGGGGACGACCTTTCCCAGGACTTGGAATTCGAGCGGTGGCACGAGGGCCCGACCGCGGTCACGGATATGTAGCCGCCCATCGTCGTGGCCGTCCGATGGCCGGGACCCAGACGGGGGATCGGGTCCCGGGCCGGAGCGGGCCGGGGGCCACGCGCAACTACCTCATTGCCACTGCCGTCACCGTCGTCGCGATCTACTCGCAGTACTTCGTCCCGGAGCTCCTGCCGGCCGCCCGGATCGTCTACGGCGGTCTGCTCGGGGATGTGGCGGTCGTCTACCTCCTTCCGGTCCTGGTCTTTGCGCTATTGGTCGGTGGGGGTCCGCTCCGGCACTACCGCACCGGCCTGCGCCGGGCGGTCGGGGAGGGGCTTAGATGGTACGGGCTCCTCTCCCTCCTCGCCCTCGGGGTGACCATCGTCCTGGCCGCCCTCTACCAGGCGGTCGACCCCTCCGCCTTGCGCCTTCTCAACCAGCCGAACCCGGAGCTGGTGGCGGCCGCCCAGAACCCCTGGTTCTACATCGGCTTCTCCTTCGTGGCCGGCGCCTTCGAGGAGGTGCTGTTCCGGGGCTGGATCTTCGGGTTCTGGCTGGGGCGGACCGAGCGGTGGCTGACTCCGGCGATCGCCTCGAGCGCCCTCTTCGCCCTCGTCCACCTCTACTACGCCTCGACCTACACCCTGGCCGCTCCCCTGATCTTCCCGACCCTCTTCTTCCTCGGGCTGGCCTTCGCCGGGGCCGTCCGGGCCTCGGGCGGGAACCTCGTGGTCGTCGCCCTCCTGCACGGGGCGACCGACGCGATCGCCTTCTACTCCCTGATCGACGCGCCGGCGGCCCTGGGGCTCCACTACGGCCTCATCCTGGTCGGGGCCCTGATCGGGCTATTGCTCTACACCCAGCGCCCCCGGCCGGGACCCCCCGCGACCGACCGCCCGGCCGGACCCCCCGCTACCGTCTTGTAACGGGGCGGGGTGGCGCGCCGCCATGCCGACCGACGACGCCCAACTCCGGGAGCTTCTTCAGCGCAGCCGCACGGTCGCCGTGGTCGGTCTTTCCGACAAGCCTGACCGGGATTCGAACCAGGTGGCCCGCTACCTCCAGTCGAACGGCTACCGGGTGATCCCCGTGAACCCGATGGCCCCCGAGATCCTCGGCGAGAAGTCCTACCCCTCCGTCACTGCCATCCCGGATGAGATCCGCGTCGATCTGGTCGACATCTTCCGGCGCAGCGACCAGGTCGAACCGGTCGTCGCGGAGGCGCTCGACCGTCCCGAGGTGCTCGGCATCTGGATGCAGCTCGGGGTGGCCCATCCGGCCGCGGCGGCCCGGGCGCGCGCGGCGGGCCGGGTCGTGGTGGAGGACCGATGCGTCATGCAGGAGCACCGCCGACTCTTCGGTACGCCGGCCGGCGGACGGCCATGAGCGCGGCCGCCGTGCCGGCCCCCCCGGCGACCGGGATCGGGCCGACTGGGGCAACGGCCGACCG
>JBBYJM010000099.1:0-4243 GCA_043196275.1 Thermoplasmata archaeon | reverse complement strand
ATCAGGCACCCCGTGAGGATGACGACCGGCCAGTGGACCGCACTGTAGGCCTCCTTGGGGGAGAGCGACCCGGAAAGGAGGGTGGCGACCGCACCCAGGGCGAGCGCGATGTCGACCGGCAGCAACCCCACCGCGGCGATGAGGATCGCCACGACCCAGATCCCGACCACGAGAAGGGGCCGGCCGCCCTCCACCGCGGCCGGCGTGACCCCGGTCGGGAGCACCCGGAGGCTCCGGAACAGCTCCTCGGTGCGGCGTTCCGGCAGCTGGAGGAGCAGCACGTCCCCGGAACGAATCGGAGTCTCCGCCACCCGTCGGGTCAAAAACGCCCCCTGCCGGGCGATCCCGATCAGCTGGAGGTGGTAGCGGTCCCGGAGCGCCAACTCCCGGGCGGCACTGCCCACCAGGGGGGAGGTGGAGGTGACGATGACCTCGGCGGTGGTCATCGGGCCGAGGGGTTCCGGGAGGGGCCGGCCCGGGGCGCCGGAGCCCTCCGCCGGTGCCGGGGCCCGATCGAGGCCCGATCCCTGGAGGAGTTCGGTCAGATTTTCGGCGCGCGACCGGAGGATCAGCCGGTCGCCGGTCTCAAGGAGCGACCCCGATCGGGGGGCGGCCCACTCGACGGGGCCGCGGACGATCCGCTCGACCGTCACCTCCTCCCCGTACTCCCCCTCGAACTCCCCGACCGTCCGGCCGGCCCATTTCGAACCCTCCCCGACGATCAACTCGAGGGTGTAGGCCGGGAGGAGCTCCCGATCGCCCGAGCCCACCGGCCCCTGGCGGGACGGCAGGAGCCGAAGCCCGGCGACCACGAACAGCAGGATGACGACGAGGACGATCACCGCCCCGATGGGGGTGAAGGTGAAGATGTTGAGGGAGAGGCCGGTGCTCGACTGGACGATCGAGCCCAGGACGATGTTCGACGAGGTCCCGATGAGCGTCAACGACCCGCCGGCGATCGCCCCCGCCGCCATCGGGATCAGGAACTTCGAGGGCGGGATCCCGTACTTCTTTCCGAGCGTGAGGCCCACCGGCAGGAGGATCGTGAAGGTCGCAACGTCGCTCACAAAGCCCGACAGTCCGGCCGTGATAGCGACGAGGAGCGCGAACGATAGGGTCGGTCCGTAGCGCAGGCGATGGAGCCCCCGGGCGATGCCGAAGAGGACGCCCGAATTGACGAGCGCCCGGGCCAGCACCAGCGAACTCACGATCGTGATGACCGCCGAGCTCGCAAAGCCGAGGAAGAGGCCGGTGTAGGGGAGCACCCCGGAGAGCCCGAGGGCGAGGAGCATCAGGACCGCGACCAGGTCGTAGCGCAACTTCTGCCAGGCGAAGAGCGCGACCCCGACGCCGAGGATCGCGAAGACGGCGAGGGTCGCAGGGACGAGCATCCGCGCGGCCGCGCAACCCTGGATGGCCCTTAGGGGTTTCCGGCCCCTGCGCTGGGCCCGGCCCGGCGAGCCCACGCCCGGTCATCGAGCCGGCCGGAGAGTGGACCCACCGCCATAGGTTCATTATCCGGTGAACCGCATCGGCCGCCAAGCCCATGGGATCCTTCCGTGTCGCCGGCCGTCCGGTCCGTCTTGGGCCGAGCCCCACGAACGCTAAACCGGCCCCCCTTCGGAGCCCCGTGTGATCGGCCCCGACGATGCTCCGTCGGGCCGCGGACCCTCGGATGCCGGCCTCCGGAGAGTGCTGACCACCCGTTCGGCGGTGGCGCTCTACATCTCCTCGGTCCTCGGGGTGAGCATCCTGGTGGTGCCCGGGCTGGCGGCCCAGATCGCCGGACCGGCGTCGCTGCTGGCCTGGGCGTTCCTGGGCGTCGCCAGCATCGCCTTCGCCTTCACCTTCGCCGGTCTGTCGATCCGACGCCCCGAGGCCGGGGGGGTCTACGGCTTCGCCCGGGAGGCGTTCGGACGGACCGGCGCCCAGGTCGTCGGTTGGCTCTTCGTCCTCTGGATGGTCACCGGCGCCCCCGTGGTCGCCCTGATCGCCTCGGCGTACCTCGCCTACGCCTTCCCGCTGACCGTCCTGGAAGTCGATCTGATCGCCTTCGGGGTGCTGATCGCCGCGGGCGCCATCAACCTGCGGGGGATCCGCCTCATCGGAGCCGTCCAGACCGCCGTCATCGCGGCGATCGTCGGCCTGCTCGTGGTCACCCTGGTCGTCGCCGGGACCCACCTGGACGTGGGCCGGTTCCGGCCGTTCTTTCCGGACGGACTCTATCCGGTCGGCACCTCGATCGCCCTGGTCTTCTGGTCGTACCTCGGGTACGAGAACGTCTCCAACGTTGCCGAGGAGTTTGAGCGGCCGGCCGCCAGCCTGCGTCGCGGCGTCTGGATCAGCCTCGCGGTGATCGGGAGCCTGTACTTCGCCCTCGCCGTGGTCGTCATCGGAAGCGGCGCCGACGCGGCGGGCGGGGGCACCGCGCCGTTCGCCGCGGTCGCATCCCTGCTCTTTGGCGGCGCCGGCGCCGAGGTGACGGCGCTGCTGGCCCTGGTGATCGTGTTCGCGGTGGTCAACGCCTATGTCACCGGCATGTCCCGGGTCTTCTATGCGATGGCCCGCGCGGGCGACCTGCCCTCGACCCTCGCCCGGCTCGACCCCCGGAACGGCGCCCCGACGCGGGTGATCGGCATGATGCTGGTCGGTGTGACCATCGCCTCCCTCGCCTACGACCTCCTCGGAATCCCCCTCTCGACCGCCTTCCTGGTCACGAGCGGCGCGGCGCTCGGCGTCTACGCCATCGGCTCGGCGGCCGGCCTGCGGATATTTGTGCGCGACGGGACCCGGGGCCGGTTGTATCCGGTCTGCGCGGGGATCACGCTCGCGGTTTCGCTGGGTATCCTCCCGTTTGTCGGATGGCCGGTCGCCGTGGCCGGCGGCCTCGTGGGGGTAGTTCTCCTCTACCGGTTCCTGGCCGGCCGGCGTCGTCGGTCGCCCATCGACCCCGGCGCTCCGGGGGAGGGGGTGGCCGCACTCGGCGCCGGCCGGGGCACGACGTCCGGACCCACCCACTTACAAGGCTCCCCGGCCTCGCCCAAGAGGGGGGAACCGGAATGAGCGCCAAGACCTACCTGGTCACCGGAGTCGGGACCGGCCTCGGCAGCGCTGTAGTCGCCCAGCTCGCGAGCAGCGGGGCCGAGGTCGTCGCCGCCGCCCGTTCGAAGGAACCGTTGGAGAGGCTCGGCCGCCACGCCGAGTTGCGGGGCTGGAAGCTGACGCCGTTCTACGGCGATCTCTCCGCCCCGGGGGTCGCGGAGGAACTCATCGAAACGATCCGGCGCCGCGGCGGGCGGCTCGACGGGGCTTCGCTGCAGACCGGGCGATGGATCGCGGGGGACCCGCTGCTCCACCGCACGACCGATGCCGAGTGGGCCGACGGGCTCCGGTCCAACCTCGAGGCCATCTTCCGCGTCGCCCGAGCCGCCCTCCCGCTCTTCCTGGACCAGGGCCACGGCTCCCTCGTCCTGGTCTCCGCCGCCGATCGGGTACGGATCGCGGCCAACGCGAGCTACTGTACGGCGAAGGGGGGCCTGGTCGATCTCGCCCGCAAGCTGGCCCACGACTACCGGCCGGCCGGGATCCGGGTCAACGCGGTCCTGCCGGGCACCATGGAGCACGAACTCCCCACGTTCGACCCCCCGGACCCCGGAACGGTCCTGAAGCTCCGCAACGCGGTCGGGGTCGGCGCCTGGGAGGTCGCCCGTACCATCGGGTTCCTCCTGGGCGACTCGAGCCGCTGGATCACGGGGGCCGCGATTCCCATCGACGGCGGCTACTCCCTCCACGGCCGGGAGCCGGAACCCTAGCCGGGGGCGCGGGCTCGCCCCTCAGGGCCGGAGCTCGATCCGCACGCCGAGCGAACGGGCGGCCGCCCGGAGATGGGTGACATCGACCTCATCCAGCTTGGCCCGCACCATCGACTTCCAGAAGGCCGCATTGAGCCCCCGCGGCATCGGCCGGTGGAAGAGGGACTCCCAGGCGGTGCCGGCGGTCCAGACCGGGTGGCCGAGGGCCACGGCCAGCAGGTTCCCGTCGCTCGGGACGGCCTTCGTGCTCCGCTCGGTGAGCCACCCTCGGGATCGGCTGAGGTAGCAGATCTTCTTCGCGTCGCCGTTGAGTGGCCGGTCGTTCACCCCGGTCTCCGACATCTTGACCCTCCCTACGGCCCTCCGACCTGGAACTCCGCACCGTACCCGGGCCCCGATTCCCCAAATCGGTTGCGGGGCGCCCCGGCCGG
>JBBYJM010000098.1:0-4271 GCA_043196275.1 Thermoplasmata archaeon | reverse complement strand
CACCCGCACCGGGGGAGTCCCTCCTTGGAAGCTGACCTGGAGGGTGAAGTTCTCGCCCAGATCGATGTCGGAGGGGAGGATGGAGAGGCCCGTGATCGACGGCGGGGCCGACACGGTGAGGTTGAACGATCCGTTCGCCTGCTCCCCAAGCTCATCGGTCACCTGGACCTGGACCGTGTACTGACCCGGACTCCTCGGAATGCAGGTCGCTTGGGTCAGGTTGCCGAAGGAGCATCCCGGCGGTCCGCCCGAGTACGCCACAGTCAGGTTGCCGGTCCCGCCCACGGCGTCGAGGGTAAAGGTCACGGGGATCCCGGCGTCGACCCGCGAAAGGTTGGCCCCGAAGCTCTGGATGGCCAGGTTTGCGTTCACCCCCAGCCGCCCCGTGGCCGTCGCGTTCCACCCGAAGGCATCGGTGGCCCGGACTGTGATGAGGCTCGACCCCACCGAGGTCGGTTTGCAACTGAGCGTGCCGGTGTCGGCCCCCGCACAGCCGGCCGGAAGGCCGGTATACGCATAGGTGAACGGGGCGGTGCCTCCCGAGAGGATGACCTGGATCTCCACGGTCATTCCGAGGTCGATCGTCGGGGGGCTGAACCGGAGCTGGGAGATCTCAGGGAGCGGGTTGATTACCAGCAATGCCGATCCGTGGAGGACCCAATCGGCCGTGTCGGTCACGGTGACCCCGACCGAAAAGCTCCCGTTCTCCTGCGGGGTGCAGTTCAATGACGGGCGGTCGACCGCACTGCACCCGTTCGGAAGGCCCGTGTAGGCGTACCGATACGGGGGAGTCCCCCCGGCGACCGAGGTGGAGATGGTCACCGGGCTCCCCACGGTCAGGTTGCCCGGGGTCACCGAGAAGTTCCGCAGGGTGGGGTCGGAGCGGACGGTGAGGGTCGTGGCCTCGGTCGTCGTGTACCCGCCCGGGGCGGTCAGGGTGACGGAGAGGGAGAAATTGCCGATCGAACTCGGCCGGCAGGAGAGCACCGACTGGTTGGCCGAGACGCACCCGGGGGGCAGTTCCGTGTAGTTGAAGGTGATGTTCTCCGGGGCATTGAAGGGAGTGGCGTTGATCTGGAGGGCGCCTCCCACGTCGGCCGACCCGGGCGTCGTGAGCAGCCGGCCGACGATCGGCGGCCCGAGGGCCCAGGTCTGGTCGTAGTAGGTGAAGCTTCCCGTGCTGCTCTCGCTCGCCCCGCCGAAGAGGAGGAGGTAGCCGTCGGCAGGGTCGTTCACCATCATGCCGTAGGCGCGGTCGCTCGGCGCCCCCGTGACATTCGAGGATCGATCGGCCCAGGTGGAGTTCGCGAAGCTGTAGAGATCATTGAAGGTGGCTGCCGTGGTCTCGGTCGCGCCCCCGAAGAGGAGGACCTCGGAGTACGGGGGAGCATAGTCTTCGTAGTAGTAGGTCCGCGCACTCGGGTGGGTGGAAGGCGAGAGCTGCTTCCAACTGTCGTTGTGGAAGACCCAGGTCGAGGAGTCCGGACAGTTGGACGCGGTGCACCCCCCAAAGAGCACGGTTTCGTTGTCGGCCGCATCGTAGGTCATCGAGGCCCGGTAGCGGCCCGGGGCCGACCCCGAAGGGGAGAGCTTTCTCCAGTGGCCCCCCGAAAAGGCCCAGGTGTCGGAGTAGGCGGTGCCGGCGGTGTCGGTGCCACCGAACATGAGCACCTCCCCGTCCCCCGCATCGTAGGTCATCGCGGCCCGCCAGCGCGGGCCGGGCGTCTGGTTGGTCGTTCCGGTAATGTTGGTCCAAGTCCCGTTCTGGAAGGTCCAGGTGTCGTTGAGCGTCGTGCTCCCGGTAAACCCCCCGAAGAGGACCGCTTCGTGGTCTCGGGCGTCCCAGGCCATCGATGCCGCATAGCGCGGGGAGGGGGAGACTGAGGGCGAGAGCTGGGTCCAATGGAAGTCCGAGTAGGTCCAGGTATCGCCGTAGAGGGCGGTGCAGGGAAGGCTCGGGCAGAGGGAACCTCCAAAGAGGATGACCTCTCGGTTCACCGGGTCGTAGACCATCGAACTCAGCCACCGGGGCGAAGGGGGGGTCCCGACATAGGGCGTGAGGTTGGTCCAGGCGGAGGGTTGGCTGGAGCCCCCTGAGGAGGCGTTGGGGAGGGCGATCGCCCCCGAGGCCGGCGGGATGGGCTCGGGGTGCGCCGCAGCGTCGGCGGCTGGGATAGGCCCGGAAGGGGTCGGCGGTCCCGCCGTGACCGCACCACCGGTCGGTGCCAGCAGGAGGAGGCCGACCAGTAGGCTCATCCCAATCGCGGCCGTCGAGCGTCGGGTTCGGGCGGGATGGTGGGTCTTCGTAGAATCCCCGGGACCCGGGTGGGACGGTGTCCCGGGTAATGAACCTCCGGTCGATCCGGGACGGGAGAAGACCGTGGTCCCGGAGAGTTCCCCCACCGGTCCGGGGCCGAGACCCGACCGGCCCGAGGGAAGGTCGATGTGGAGTCCCGGAGGGAACCAGGTACGCCAACGTTTTTATACAATGCCGAAGGTAGAATAGACGATGGCTTCTCCGGGACGGTCCGTAACGAAGACGCCGCCAGCGACGAACGGAGCCCGGGGAAAGCGGTCCGCCGACGCCCAAGCCCCGGCCGAAGAGTCCAGGTCGCCGGCAACCGAGGCTACGACCGTGATCCTGGGGGGATTCGATGGACCTGGGCCGGTCGATTTCGATTCATTGACCAAGGCGATCCGTCGATCGGTTGGTCACGACGGGATGCAGTCGGAGGATGCCCGGACGATCGCCAACCATGTCCTCAACTTTTTCGGATTCAACGAACGGATCATCGACAATGTCCTCGAGCCGGACGACCGGGACACCTTCTACATGCTGGAGGACAACGGCATCCTCGAAACCGAGCGGGATGAAACGACCCTCTACGATGGCCGGGAGTGGCGGATCCACTACTGGATGTTCCGCAAGGAACGGATCGTTGAGCTGGCCCAGGAGGAAGCCGAAGCGATGGCCGCTGCGGGGGAGACCGACGTGACCTACTCCCACGTTCCGCGCAGTTCGAACCTGGTTTTGCCTCACGGGGAGCAGGGGACCGGCATGGCCGATCATGCGGTCTACCACGAGCTGGGGGATGACATCTGGCTCGAGCGCCGCCAGAAACCCTCATCCGAACCCCCGGTCGCCGACTCCGGCGGTCGGTTGCGATCCTCCAACCCGAAGTGACCGGCCCCGCGCCCTCGGCGGCCGCTCCCAGCTTGCCTGGCCCGGCCCGCCAATTCCTGATCCTCGCGCACCGGGTCCCGGTGGACGGCGCTTTCACCCTGAACGATCTCGCCGGCGGGGCGGGCCGGCTGGATGAGATCGCCCGAGCCGTCTCGACCGCACTGACCCTCTCCCACGACCTGCGTCGAGACACCGAGGTCGCGATCCTCTTCTCGTCCGCGCCGGTGCCCGCGGCGCGCCGGATCCGCGTCATCGGCGCCCGGGTCCGTTTCCTCAATCCGGACGAGCGATCGACCGCCGCCCTCCTCAAGAATGCCCTGATCCGGTCGGTCCACTTCCCGCATCCGTTCGAGTCGTCGCCGGGGGTGGTGGTCGAGGCCATCGATCCGCTCGAAGCCCTCAAGCGCTTCGTCGCCGGGCCGGGTGCGGTCTGGCTCGACGAATCCGGGACCCCGCTTGAGGCCTGGACCCCGCCCCGGATCGTCCGGGCGGTGGTCTCGGATCCGTCGGATCCGACCGAGGCCGAACGGGCGGTGCTCCGGGCCGCGCGCCTGCCGACGGTCTCGGTCGGCCCCCGGTCGCTGCGCACCTCCCAGGTGATCGATGTGTTCCACAACCGGCTCGACCGGTCGTCGGCCGGGCCGGACTCCCCCTCAGCGGACTAGGGGCACGCCCGGGACCGGCCCCGTTCGATGGAGGGCCTGGCGCATCGTCCGGGGTTTGAGCCCGCCCACCACGGCCGTCAGCCGGACGACTTCCCGGCTCTCCGCCCGGATCCGGGTTCCCAGGACCACGCGCCGGGGCGCGTGCAGGCTTTCGTGCATCGTGCGCAGGACCCGGTCGATCGTCCGAAGCGTCAGGTTCGATCCCCCGTCTAGGTGGATGAGGGCTGAAGTCTCGGGAGAAAGCTCGAAGTCGAGCAGGGAGTCCTTGAGCGCCGTATGGACCAGCCGGTCCGGCTCGGAGTAATGGTGCTCTCCGACCAGGACGGTCGAGAGCCCGGAGTCGCCGAGATGGTTGCGGAGCGTCGCGAGGTCGACGTTCATCTGGGAAGAGCCGTTGACCATGTCATGGAGGCTCTCGATCA
>JBBYJM010000097.1:0-4339 GCA_043196275.1 Thermoplasmata archaeon | reverse complement strand
GTCAAGCGGCACCGACTGGAAGACGGTGAGCGGTACGTCGCTCGTCCCGGGAGGCATGTCGATCAGCAGGTAGTCGAGGGGACCCCAGTTGACGCCCCCGAAGAACTGGAGGATGAGCCGGGTCACCAGCGGTCCGCGCCAGATGACCGGGGTCTGCTCGTCCTCGACGAGGAACTGCGAGGAGACCAACGGGACCCCGCCCGAGCTCCGCGTGGGTTCGATCCCTTCGCCGCGATCGACAAGGGGACCGGAGAGGCCGAAGAGCTTCGGTTGGGAGGGGCCGGTGACATCGGCGTCCAGGACACCGACCGCGAGGCCCCGGCGGCGCAGCTCGGCCGCCAGGAGCGCGGTGGCGGCCGACTTGCCCACCCCGCCTTTGCCGCTCCCCACCGCGACCACGCGCCGGATCGTCCCCTTGTCCATCCGCTGGAGGACGCTCCCGGCCACCCGGCGCGGGCCCGGGGGCTGGGAAGGGCCGCTGGACGGGGGCGGAGCCGATGCCGGGGGATCGGGCGCGGTCATGCCGGTTGAATCGGACCACCGTATTTAAGGGGGGCCGACCGGTCCCCCGACCGGGCAGGGCCGCATCGCTAATACCCCGAAGCCCCTCGGCGGTCGATCTCCATGACCATCGGCACCTCCCGGGAGCTCGACGAACTGTTCCGCCCGAAATCGGTCGCGGTCATCGGCGCGTCGAACCGGCCGGGCACGGTCGGGGAGTCGCTGATGCGCAACGTGATCCAGTCGGGGTATCGGGGGGTCGTCTACCCGGTCAACCCCACCTGGAAGAGCGTCTCCGGGGTCCGGTGCTCCGCGTCGATCGCCGATCTCCCCGAGGTCCCGGACCTGGGGGTGGTCATCGTACCGGCCCCCGGCGTCGCCTCGGTCCTGGAGGAGCTCGGCCGGGCCGGGAGCCGGGGGGCGGTCGTGATCTCGTCGGGGTTCCGGGAGGTGGGGGGCGACGGGATCGCCCGGGAGGAGGAGTTGATCCGGATCGCCCGGCGCTACCGGATGTCCCTCGTCGGACCGAACTGCTTCGGAGTCCTGACCACCGACCCCGAGGTGAGCCTCAACGCCACCTTCAGCGAGAGCCTGCCCCCACGGGGGAGCATCGCCTTCGTCTCGCAGAGCGGAGCGCTGTGCGCGGGGATCCTGCAGTACGGCATCGCCGAGCGGATCGGGTTCTCCCGGTTCGTCTCGGTCGGCAACCGGGCCGGGGTCAACGAGAACGACCTCCTCTACGCCCTGCGCGATGACCCGGCGACGCGCGTCGTGCTCCTCTACGTGGAAAGCCTTGCCGACGGGCGGGGCTTCCTCGAGACGGCCCGCGAGATCACCGACCGTAAGCCGGTGCTGGTCATCAAGAGCGGCCGGACCCCCGCCGGGGAGCGGGCCGCGCAGAGCCACACCGGCTCCCTCGCGAACTCGGGCCAGGACGCCCTCTACGACGCCCTCTTCGAACAGTCCGGGGTGATGCGCGCCGACTCGATCGGCGAGCTCTTCCGGGCCGCCCGACTCTTCAGCAGCGGGTTGCGCCCGACCGGCCCGCGGCTCGCGATCCTTACCAACTCGGGGGGACCGGGGATCGTCGCGGCCGATGCGGCGGTCCGGCATCGGCTGACGCTGCCGGCGCTGGCCCCCGGGGCGGCCCGGCGGCTCCGCTCCGGTCTCTCGCCGTCGGCGAGCGTCGCGAACCCGCTCGACATGACCGCCGACGCCCATCCCGAGCAGTACCGGACCGCGCTCACGGAACTGTTGCGGGATCCTTCGGTCGATGCGGTCTGCGTGATCGCCACCCCTACCGGCACCCTGACCGGCGATGCCGCGTCCCGGGCGATCCTGGAGGGCCGCGGGCGATCGACGAAACCGGTCGTCGCCTGCCTGTTCGGCCTCACCGATCTCTCCCGGGAGGTCGGGACGCTCGAAGAGCAGGGGGTCCCGACCTACACCTTCCCGGAGGAGGCGGTCCAAGGACTCGGCACGCTCGCCCGGTACCGGGCCTGGCTGGCCCGGCCCCGCACCGAGGTACGGACGTTCCGGGTCGACCGGGCCCGCGCCCGGGCCGTGATCCGCAAGGCCCGGCAACGTGACCTCACGGTCCTGCCGGAGTACCTGGCGCGCGACCTCCTCGGCGCCTACGGGATCCGGTTCCCTGCGGTGGAACGGGTCGCGTCGGCCGCCGAGGCGCCCGACGCCGCGCAGCGGATCGGCTGGCCCGTCGTGCTGAAGATCGCCTCCCCCGAGATCTCCCACAAGACCGAAGTCGGGGGGGTCGCGCTGCACCTGACCGACCCGGACCAGGTCCGGGCCGCGGCCGACCGGATGCTCGCGACCGTCCGGGCCCGGATGCCCCATGCCCGGATCGAAGGGTTCGAGGTGGAGGCCGAGGTCGGGCCGGCCAAGGAGGTCCTGGTCGGGATCCAACGGGACCCCAAGTTCGGCCCGATCATCGTCTTCGGGCTCGGGGGGATCTATGTGGAGGTGCTCCGGGACGTCACCTTCCGGCTCGCGCCGCTGCGGAGCCGCTCGGCGGAGACGATGGTCCAGTCGGTCCGGGCGTTTCCGCTTCTCGCCGGGGTGCGGGGCGAGCCCCCGAGCGATCTGCCGGCCCTCTACGAAACGATCCAGCGGATCAGCCAGCTCGCCGTCGAGCTTCCCGAGGTGGTCGAGTTGGACATCAACCCATTGAGGGTCCGGCCCGCCGGCGGCGGGGCGGTCGCGGTGGACGCCCGGGTCGTACTCGGTCCGACTTCCAGATCGGGCTCTGGGTCTTCAGCCGCTCGATCGCGAGGCGGGCCGCGGCGAAGGCGGCGGCCCGGTGGGGCGCCGACGCCCCGACAATGACCGCGATCTGCCCGACCGGGACGACTCCGGTGCGGTGCCAGAGGAGGAGCCGGACACCGGGGTACTTCCGGGAGGCGGCCCGATCGATCGCGTGGAACGAGCGCAGACCGGGGCCCAGGTCGGCTTCGTACTCGAGGGCCTCGACCCGGCCGCGCCGGGTCGCGTCCGGCCGGACACGGCCCGCGAAGAGGACGACGGCGCCGGCGCCCTCCGCTTCCAGCGCCCGGTAGGCGCCCGCCAGCGCGATCGGCCGGGCGGTGAGCCGATACCGCATCTCAGCCTCCGCTGTAGGGCGGGTGGAGGGTGATCTCGTCCCCCGGGCGGACGCGGGTTCGTGTCGATCGCGTGAGTTCCTCGTTGAGGAAGATACGGCAGGAGGGCAAAAGCGGCCCGAGCGCCGGGCAGGTTTCGAGCAGCGTGTCGAGGAGGCGGCCGAGGCTGAGGCCCTCGGGCGGGACCGGAATCTCCCGCGCTCCGCCGCCGAGCGCCAAGCGCGCCGTGGCGAACCCCCGCACCCGGATCGTTCGGGCCACGCCCCTTCCTCTGGGCGGGCGCCCATCGGGAGCTCCCGCTCGCCGGTGGTGACGGAGAAGGGATTAATAGCCGCTCCCTCTCGAGCGCGACCATGACGGAGATATCGATCCGTACGGGGGGTTCGGCCGGCGACGGAATTGCCTCCGTCGGCGAGATGATGATCCGCTGCTTTTCCCGAATGGGCCGGCACGCCTTCGGGCTGAATGCCTACCAGTCGGTCATCCGGGGGGGCCACGTCTGGTTCCAGGCCCGGGCCACCGACCGGCGGCCCCACTCCCAGGGCGACGGGTGCGACATCCTTTACGCCCTGACACCCGAGACGGTCGAGATCCACAGCGCCGCCCTGAGGCCCGGGGGAACCCTGGTCTACGACCCCGAGAAGTTCCCGGTCTCCGCCGACAAGCTTCCGCCCAAGGTCCATGCGCTGGAGGTGCCGACATTGGCGATCGCCCGGAAGTACTCCACCCAGCCGATCCTCCAGAACGCCGCCGGGCTCGGTGCCTCGGCCGCCCTGGCCGGGATCCCGCTCGAGGTCCTCCACGAAGTGGTCCGGGATTCGTTCGGCCGGAAGGCCGGCGACGTGGTCCAGTGGAACGTCGATGCGAGCGCCGCGGGCTACCAGCATGCGCTCGCCCACGGCCACGTCCTCGACCACACGCTGAGCAAGGCGGGGGCGCCCAAGCTGCTCATGACCGGCAACCAGGCGATCGCCCTGGGGGCCGCCGCGGCCGGCCTCAAGTTCCTCTCCCAGTACCCGATGACCCCGGCCTCCTCGATCATGCACTGGCTCGCCGCCCACTCCAGCGACCTCGGCATCGTGGTGAAGCAGGCGGAGGACGAGCTGGCCGCCATCAACATGGCGATCGGCGCCTCGTTCGGAGGCGTCCGGGCCATGACCGCGACGAGCGGGGGCGGGTTTTCCCTGATGGTCGAGGCCCTCGGGATGGCCGGCATGACCGAG
>JBBYJM010000096.1:0-4396 GCA_043196275.1 Thermoplasmata archaeon | reverse complement strand
GTCCCCATCGGCCCGGGTCGAGCTGTTGGTCGGCGACCTGGCGGGCCGGGAGTCGTCACTGGAGACGGTCCTCGAGGCCCAGCCCGAGGTCTTGGCGCACAACCTCGAAACGGTGCGCCGACTCTCGGGGGCGATCCGGGACCGGCGGGCGGGCTACGACCAGTCGCTCGAGCTGTTGCGCCGGGCCCGGCGGCGGGGCGGACCGCAACTGGTCACCAAGAGTTCGATCATGCTCGGGCTGGGGGAAACCGATGCCGAGATCGAGGCGGCGCTCCGCGACCTCCGGTCGGTGGATGTGGACCTCGTGACCTTTGGGCAGTATCTGCGGCCTTCCGTCGACCACCTCCCGGTCGACCGGTTCGTCCCTCCGGGGGAGTTCGATGCCTGGGCCGACCGTGCCCGGGCCCTCGGCTTCGCGGGCGTCGCCGCCGGCCCGATGGTCCGCAGTTCGTACCACGCCGACGAACTGTACCGCAGGGCGCGCCGCCTCCGGGAGGGCTAGCCCATGGCCAAGAAGGTCCGCAAACGCCCGGATGAGGATGAGTCCTCCAAGAGCTTCGAGTTTCCGGTCTTCGACGACGTCGGATTCGTGACCCACGAGTTCGAACTGACCTACGCGACCGCCCTGGGGGGACTGTTCGCGGTGCTCGAGGGACTAATCTCCTGGGCGTTCAGCGTCGCCAACCTCCCGTGGTATGCGGCCGCCGTCGTCGCGCCGGCGCTCATTATCGCCTCCCCGTTCCTCATCCTTCGAATCCGCGCCCAGGCGCAGGATTACACGAAGGGGGACTGGGCTGGGCTCATCGTGATCCAGCTTTTCGGCTGGCTCGCGCTCTGGTTCCTGTTCCTGAACCTCTCGCCCCACGCGTTCTAGTGACGCCGCCAGGGCAGCTGCTTCGCGAGGAGTTCGGCGAGCGCCGCTTCGAGCGGCTCCGATTCGGGGGCCTCCGAAAGCGGACGGACCGTGAACGATCGCTGCCGGGCCGCGTCCAGGTCCCGGCCCAGCGAGAGGGTCGGCAGGAGGGCTTCGAGTACCGCCTCGACGCGCCGGGTCTCCCGACGCGTTTCGACGGCCAGCTTGCCGTCCGGCCGTACGTAGGGCCCCTGCAGGAGTTCACCGGTTCGCTCCTCCCACTTCCCGAGGAACTCCCCGACCCGGTCGATCCCCGGCGGTGGGCCCTCTCGGACCCGGAGCGCCGGCCGCTCGGCTTCGGCCGTCTCCAGGACGACGATGACCCGCGGCCCTCCGGCGGTCCCCGCCGCGCCGAGGGGCGTGAACCCCTCCCGCTCGAGAGCCTCCCGCATCACGCGGGCGGCCCGGAAGATCTGGGGGTAGAGGGTGTCGTCGACGACCGCGGGATCCCGGGGCAACTCGACGACGGTCACCCGGGTCCCCCGACGGGCCTGCCGCTGGCCAGCCTCCTCCCGGGAGAGCCGGGGCGTTCGGTAGGGGACGAACCAGGCCTCGGAAGGGTGGAGCAGGTACTCTCGGGCCGCCAGGATGAAGAGGCCAAGATGGGCCTTCGACAGGGCCGAGGCGACGTTCCGTCCGGGGTCGACCGGATCGGGCAGGATCAGCGCCACCTCCCCCGGCAGTCTCGGAGGATCCCGGGCGGTGGCGTCGATCCGCATGGGGATCGGCCAGGATCGTGCCTCCCGAAGGAGCCCCCGCAGCGATCCGTAGCGGAGGATGAGCAGCTCGATAAGGTAGCCCGAGAACCCTTCCGTCCGGGCCTCGGACCCGAGGATCCCGAGCCCCCGGAGGAACTGCTTCGTAAGCCGCACCTGCCCCACCATCGCCGGAGTCTGCCGTTGGGCGAGGTACTCCTGGTGGAACGGAGTCCGGTCCACGGCCGAAATCGGCCGGCTGGGGTCCGTGATGGCGTAGCCCGGCACTGCTTCGACGCGAAATCCTTCGAACTCGCCCCGGAGATACGGGTGCTCGGCATACCGCTGCTCGGGATGGCGGACCAGTTCCCGACCCAGGGCGAGCCCCTCCTCGGCCAGCACCTCTCGGGGCGTGTCGGGCGGGTAGAGAAGGAAGAGGTCGATATCCAGTCGGTCGGCGATGTAGGTGCCCCGGGCGGCGCTCCCCGCGACGAGCGCCCGGACCAGTGGTCGTCCCCGGGAACGGGCGATCGCTTCGGCCCGCTCGACCAAGCTCCGCCGAACGCCGTCCACTCGGGCCATCAGTTCCGCCGAGGGGGAGATCTGCTCGAGGATCCGTTGCTCCGTCCGTTCGGCCAGCTGGGAGAGCGGTTCCTCCGACGGCACCGGTTGGGTCATCACTTCCCCCCACGCTCCCCGGCGCATGAAGGATTGCCTGGGGGTCCAACGGATGCATCGCCCCCGAAGCGCCCTGGGCACTCGGTGACCTCAGAAAGGTCCGGTCCGGTTCCCTCCCTGAGGGTTGCTTCGGGCCGAATTGGTCGGCGGGTCTCGAACCACCACATCGGCGCCCCCGACCCACTCGGTGGGCCCGGTGGGGGGAACTTTTCCGCCGGCCTAGCGAGTCCGATGGGCGCACATCGGGGTGTCCTCTTGTTCCGGATCGTACCGGCCTGCATCCTACCATCGTCGGGCCCGGTGGCTCGAGGGCGAAGGGGGAGTCGGTGCGCCGTGGTACGAGGCGCCCGAATCACCTCGAGCCGCCGCAGAAGGCGCGATGAGCCGTTGATCAAGACGATCCGTTGAGATTAGGGGTTCCGCTCCGGTAAGCTCCTACTCCGAGACCCGCCGGGCGTCGATCAATATGTCATCGCCAAGGGCAAGGGCGCGCGCGGGGGCGGTATTGAGCAGACGGACCAATGCCCGTCGCGCTGTGGAAGGGGTCATGGACGGCAGGTTCTGAATGACCGCCGTCCGCTCGACGGCCAAGCCGGCCGAAGCCAGCAGACTCCGAAGGTCCTCAAGCGTGTATTCGGCCACATGCCCGAAGAGCGGGCGTCCATCCGACGGGAAGGCATGTGGCTCTCGAATCGACCGCCCGAGGAGCAGCCGTGCCCGGTTAGTGATACGGGCCTGGTTGGGCGTGGTCAGGACCAGCCGCCCCTCACGGTTCAGCAATCCGGCAATCGAGCGAAAGAGTTCCACCGGGTTCACTAGGAGGTGCTCCAGGACTTCGGTCATGAGGACCCAGTCATACCCCCCCTCCAGCTCGGCGAAGGGGGTCGGCGCCGCCAGATTGACGGCGAAGAAGTGTTCGACACCATGACGTCTCAGGATCTCCTGGAGTCCGGGCGCGGGCAGGGCGAAGTCGGCATAATGGAAGGTGCCGCCGTACCGAGCCCGCATCGCGACACAGAGGTTGCCGATACCGGCACCGATATCCAAGATCCGAGAGTGGGCGGCGGGGGGGCGCACGTCCAGGAAGTTGAGGAGCGGCAGATAGCGACGACGATTGAACCGCTGGCGAGGAAGTTCTCGCGGTGGAATGCCGGCCTCCGCCCAAAACTGTTCGAGTGTGGCCACGGTCGCCCGGGTCCGAGCGGACGCCTGGGTACTGGATCGGGGCGGCATGAGGGTAGCGACCTAGGAGCCGGCCGGGGAGCCTTCTGAATCCTTCGGCGCACGATCGCATCGGGAGGGCCCGAGTCCACCCCGGTGAGGACGGCCGGTACATCGGTCGGGCTCCGCTCCCGGGCCGCCGGTCCCGGACGGTCTCGGAGAGGCGTCCGGAGTACCTCGCCCCTCCTCGGCGGAGCGGCGCCGGCTTCGATGGGCATCGGTCCAATCGACCACGTGCGAGACCCCGGGGAGCCGGAGCCCGCCCCCCCTGATAACGGCAGCCCCGACCGGCGAGAAAGGGCTCCGAGTTGGCCGGCGCTTTCCCGCGGTTGTACCCGGGGTCATTGCCGGACCGAAGATCCTGGGCCGGCCGGAACTGCTGACCGCACGGGGCTGGGCCGGTCAGCCGCCGGGCCGGATCGGGAGCTCCCGACCGCATCGGCCGGAGTCTCCAAGGGGGTTTCTTCCGAGCCGCCACTCCCCGCGCGGGGACTGGAACCATCGAGGGCCGTAGTCCGCATCCCTCCAGCCGTTGGGATCAAGCGCACCGCCCCGGGCCCCGCACCCCTGACTCAGGAGTCGCCACGATCGCACTGGTGTCCGGGCTCTCCCGATCACTGGGGGGAGCGCGTCGGAGCAGGGAGTCGGGCGATTGATGTGCCGCGTTCGGCCGAATCACAGCACCGACGCCCGAGCTCCGGGCTGCTCGAGGGTGATCCCATCCCGGCCCTTGGTTCGCAACCTGTCGGTCGGTGGGGGGAAAGGCCGACCGCGGGTCGGTAGCCCCGATTGGGGCGGGAGCTCCGGAGGGGCCGGGGCTAAAGGCCTTCGTCTCCTTTCCTCTACTGACCGGCCGATGGCGATGCCCGATCGACTTTTTGAGCCCCTG
>JBBYJM010000095.1:0-4482 GCA_043196275.1 Thermoplasmata archaeon | reverse complement strand
ACGATCAGCCGCTCGAGGATCCCGGGAGCGTCGAAGCTGTGGACCTGGACCAGGTAGGGTTGGGTGGCGGCCCCGGTTCCGGCCGTCGGCGCCGGTTTGAGGTAGAGGGTCCCGTCGTCATTCTGGTCGAAGACGATGAGATCCCCCGGGTGGAGGTTCATGGCCTCGGCCCACGGCTTGGGCAGGGTGACGGCGATCGAGGAGTGGCCCGCCTTCAGCACGCGACGCTCTCTGCTGGGGGTGGACCAAGCCATGCGAGGATACTCCAAACCTACTACGAGGCACGTAGGTCATCGGAGCGCCTCTTCTTGAAGCTTTCGCCGACTCGAGGGGCAGCTACTTCCCGGTGGGAGGGGTCCCGCTCTCGGGGGCGGTCGGCTCCACCGGCGGCTCCGGGTAGCCGAGCCGTTCGGGCGGCATCTCCTCGCCCTGGCGCCGTCGGCCGACCACGAAGGCGAGCACGACCGCAATGACGACGAGAGAGACGATCGTCCCGGTGATGATGAAGACGGGGAGCCCGGGGCCGTTGTTGACTGTGGCTCCGGAAAGGTTGGACGGCACATCCATCCCGAAGGCCAGGAAGCCGAACATTCCGGACTGGTAGTGGCCCGGCTCGAGGCAGATGAACTCGTACCAGCCCTTCGCGGGAGAGGTGAAGTTGATCTCCTGGCTCCCCAGGGTTGTCGGGAAGGGGACATTGACCAGCGGCGGATACTTGGCGAAGAAGCTGCTGATCTGGCCCGCCGTGACGGCGGCCGGGTTTCCCCCGGCAAGACTCGCGAGATTGTAGCCCTCATTGCTCGCATTCACGAGGGTGAAGGTGTGGGCCAGCGAACCGAGGGTGGTCAAGGTCACGGTGATGGTCGAGTTGGGTGCGAGGTTCCCGATCGCGTTGGGGGAGAACGCGAAGGCATTGGAGACCGAGATGGAGAAGCTCGTCGACCCGGAGGCGGTCACCGCCGAGCCGGCTCCGGCCATCGCGGAGTCGGTGGGCGAGGAGATGGGGAGGGCGAAGGCGAGCAGGGCCACCACGACGATCGCCGCCGCCGCGAAGGTCATGGCCGGCATTGCTTTCCGCGGAGCGCGAACGGGAATCGACATTGTCTGGGGCGAGGTCGCGGGGGGTTCAAACCCCCTCCGTACGTACGGCTGTGGTCGGAAGGCGCGCCCCACCGGGGGGCTCTCCGGGGGTCAGCGTTCATACGCGAGAGATATGAATCCGGAGTCCCCATGCAGCCTCGTGGACCCCTCGCCTTCTTCCTGGAGCGCCGTCACCGCGGCCCCGGCGGTCGCCTTGGCCGGGACCATCGGGGGGATGTCGGCGGCGGCGACTCCCCTTCAGCAGACCCTGCCTCTCGTCTGGGTTCTCACCGGCATCTCGGTGGGGGGCGCGCTCATCACCTACGCCTTCCTGGTCTACGCCATCTACCGGTTCCGGGACCCCGCGACCCGACGGAGGCGCTATGGTTAACAAACTGGAACTCCTCTGGACGCTGGCGGTGATCGGCCTCATCACGGGGGTCGCCGTCTATTCCTCCTTCCTCTACTACAACCTAGGCGCCCTTCCGACCAATCCGGAAGAGTACGTCGAGGTCATCGGGCATCAGTGGTACTGGGAGTTCTGCTACGGCAACGGAAGCTGCTTCAACTCGTCGTACTCGCCGCCCTCCGGGTCCGGCAGCCTGGGCTCGGTTTCGGGCGGGGCTTTATGGGCGCCCGCCGGGGCCACGATTCAGTTGAACATCACCTCGGCCGACGTGGTGCATTCCCTGAACATCCCGAACCTTGGGGTCCGATTGGACGCCATCCCGGGCCGGATGAACCACATCGCGTTCACGGTCCCGGATGTGGCTCCGGGGACGATGTACCTCATCCAGTGCACCGAGTTCTGCGGCCAGGGGCACGGGATCATGCGCTCCTTCCTGGTCGTTACCTGAGCCGCGGATCCGGGCGGAACGCCGGCCCTTCGAGGTCGTTGCACGGATAGTTTCATAACCTGCCGGGGTGCTCCCGCGCCGAGGACCATGTCGCCCACGAAGAAGGAGCCGGCGAAGGGCTCCAAGAGCTCGTCCCTCGAAACCAAGGTCGTCTGCAGTTCCGAGGATTGCGGGCAGGAAACCACGCTGAGCTTTGTCGGAGCACCCCCGTTTGCCGCCTACCGGTTCAAGGATGCCGAGTGGACCATCATCGAGGACATGGACGAGGGTCAGACGATGTTCCTCTGCGGCACCTGCGCCGAACCCCTCCGAAAGGAGTTCGAAGAGCAGCTGGCCAACGAGGAGCGGCAGCAGTCGTCCCGCGAGTAGATCGGTTTCCGGGACGTCGCCGACGGCGCAACCCTTTTGAGGGCGGGTCGGGGCTACTTCTAGGGAGGCCCAACAATGGTATCAGTGGAGGTAACCCCGGCGGCCCGCGAGCAGGTCCAGAAGATCATGGAAAAGCAGGGGAAGTCGGGAGCCGCCCTCCGGCTCTTCGTCCAGGGCGGAGGCTGCTCCGGCCTCACCTACGGAATGACCTTCGACAAGGTGGAAAGCGGCGATGAGATCGCCTACCGTGACCCGCAGGTCACCGTCGTGGTCGACCGGGCGAGCGCGGAGCTCCTCAACGGGATCAAGGTCGACTTCCTGATGGGGCTGGATGCGTCCGGGTTCAAGATCTACAACCCCAACGCGAAGGAGACCTGCTCCTGCGGTAAGTCGTTCTCCGCCTGACCGGACCTGGCGGCTACAGGGCGGGGCCCGACCCCGCGTTTCGCCAGCGGTTCCGGGTCGCACCGGCGAGCCGTGGCGAAATCGCGTAGAGCGAGAGGAGCAGGAGCAGACCCCGGTGACCGAAGGCCCGGGTTCGGGCGTTCCACCGGTGGGTGCCGATGAGCCGACGCCCCTGCCGGTACAGGGCCCGGATCTCGGCACGTGAAACGCGGGGGTCCTCGAGCGCCCGATCGATGCGGTGGAGGAGGAGGAGAGCCTCCGCTTCCCGGACCACCTCCGGCGGACCGTGCGCCTCGGCCATGCGCAGGATCAGCCGGTAGCTGCGATCCAACCGCTCATGCCAGAGGGATCGCTCCTCGGGTGACCGGGGACGGCTGTAGTTGGCCGCATGGAGCCGGTACCGGGTGAGGGCCGCCGGGTCGATCGCCAGAGCGCCGCCAGAAAGAAGCGCGGAAAAGAAGAGGAAGGTGTCCGGTGCGTTCATGTCGGGGTGGGCGCAGTAGCTCTGACGATCGAGGATCAGCTCGCGTCGCACCACGGTGCAGCTCCCGCAGAAGTCGGCCGCAAGTTCGGGGAGCGGTTGCAGCCGGGCGACCGCGTCGGCCCCCGGGAGCCGTAGGGAGCCCACCTGGAGCCGGTGCCGGCGCTCCCGACCCCGGTGGAGGGAGGGGTCGAGCGGGCGCCCGGCCTGGTCGATGGGTTGGTACCAGTGATGGAAGTAGCTGAGGTCGGGGGCCTCCCGGAACATCCGTTCGGTCCAGGCAAGTTTCACGGGTTCGAAGAGGTCGTCGTCGTCCAGGAAGAGCAGGACCTCCCCCTGGGCCTCCGACGCCGCGCGGACGTACATGGGACCCAGTTCGGCCTCCCGGTAGGGGACGACCCGGACTCCGGCCTCCTCCAGGAACCGGTCCAATTCGGGGTCGGTGAAGTCCTTCGTGACCAGAACTTCGTACCGGGATCGGGGGAGGGTCTGGTGGAGCGCCGACTCGACGGCGGCCCTCAGGTAGGTTGGCCTCCGATGGGCCGTCACGATGACGGACATCGACACGGGGTCGGCCACGCTCCCCCATGGCGTCGGGGGGGACTATAAGCTAGCGGTACCGGGGTCGGATCGGGGTTCGGGTTCGGGACATGATTTAAATACCTCCAGCAGGGTTAGACCTCCGGGTTTTGAAGGAGGGCCCGCGGAATGAAGGGGATGGGAAATCAGATGCATCTTCAGCACCGGCCCGGGCCGATGGGCACCGCCCCGGTGGGCCGGATCCCCGGCCCCGGGACGGCCGCGACGGAGCGTGGGCCGACCCGTCTTCCTGATTCTACCGGACGGGTCTGCGACCTCCCGGGCTAACCCCTTCCTCGCTTGAATACCCATGCCCGTCGCCAGCGCCGATATCCTTCAGGGGGGTCGCTTCCCCTCCTTGGAGCCGGGTCCGATCGAGACGATCACTCACGGCGAGTGCCGGGCGCTGCTGGCCGGCTCGGGCCGGTTCGAACACCTGGTCGTGGACTCCCCCCGCAGCGGGACAACCCGACCCCTCCGGGTCAGCGTGGTCGCGTGCGCCTACAATGAGGCCCAGAACATCGAGGGATTCCTGCTGTCGGTCCTTCGCTCCCTCCAGGGGTCGTTCACGCTCCAGGAGGTCATCTGCGTCGTCAGCGGTTCGACGGACGGGACCGAGGCGATCGTCCGGGAGATGGCTCGGCGGGACGCCCGGGTGCGGCCGATCATCCAGTCGGAACGGACCGGAAAGGCCGCCGCCCTTTCCCTAGG
>JBBYJM010000094.1:0-4535 GCA_043196275.1 Thermoplasmata archaeon | reverse complement strand
TGGATCAGATTCCGTACGCTTCATCGTGGTCCGCGAGACGCAGCAATCTCACCGTCCTGTGCCCGACGTCGGGCTCGAAGAGGAGCACGAACGAGCCACCGACGTGGACACGACGGACGCCTTGGAGTGGGGCCCGCAGGGGTTTGTAGTGCAGCGGGGCTTCGCAAAGCTGCGCGACTTTGGCGTCGACCGCGCGTCGCAGGCCGTCGTTCCGGCCGCACAACTTCCGGTAATCCTGCTCGAACTCGGTCGAAACCTCGAGGGACCAGCTCACTTCGGAGCCTCCAGCAGTTCCGCGGGTGACCGAATCTTTCGGAACGGTCCCCGCCGAACTCGTTGGAGACTCTCCACGAACTCGGGCTGAAGGGCCGGGTCCAGAATCCTCTCCTCATAGGCCGCCACGATGGCTTCGATGGCCTCGTTCTTCCCGCGAAGGCCATCACGGGCCTTGACGACGTTCACGATCCGGTTGGCGTGCTCCGACAGGTCGACGACCGCCTTCGGCATAGCTTCGAATATCTTGAAGTATCTCGAGAATATAAATTGGGCCCTCTCGACCGAGACGCTGGATGCCCCAGACGCCTGCCGTCGAGGGATCGCACGATCCGGGCGGGCGATCTCCTGAGGGGGAGACGGGGTGGAAGGATCCCTCCGATGTCCCAGCATCGAACTTTCGTCCGTTTCGTAGCCCCCGCAGGCCTCCGACCGCTCGAGGGACCGGGGGGGAGAAGCGCATCCTGCGGTAACTCGGTGAAGTGCCGGGACGGTTCGCGCCTCCCTTGCCCGCTGGGTGCTCCGGATCAGATTCCGTACACTTGGTCTTGGTGGGGAGACGCAGCGATCTCACCCTGCTGTGCCCGACGTCGGGCTCGAAGAATAGCACGAACTGTCCACCAACGTGGACACGACGGAAGCTCTGGAGTGGGGCCCGCAGGGGTTTGTAGTGCAGCCGGCCTTCGCGGAGTTGCGTGATCTCCGCTCGACTGCCCCTCTCAGGTTCACCCAGCTTCCGTCCATCCCGCTCCAACTTGTTCGAAACCTCGAGCACTCGGCTCACTTCGGACCTACCGGCCGTTCTGCGGGTGGCCGAATCGTTCGGAGCGGCCCACGGCGACCTCGTTGAACACCCTTCACGAACTTGGCCCGAAGGGCCAAGTCCAGGATTCGTTCCTCCTACGCCGCCCCAATGGCTTCACGACCTTGTGGGTCCCGCGAAGGCCATCTCGGGCCTTGAGGACGTTCACGATCTGACAGGCATGCTCCGATCGGTCATAGATGGCCTTCGTCAAGGCTTCGAATGTCGTGAAGCAGCTCGAGACTAGAAGACCGCCCGGCCCGAGCGAGCCGGGGGGTGTCCCAAATGCTTCCCTCCGAGGTAGAACACCTACCCCCCGAGGCTCCCTTCAACGCACCCCCACCGTACGTCTGGGGCGGAGTGACCGAGAGGGCCAACAACCACCAAGCGTTTTACCGCCCATCCTCATCCTCGCGGCATGCGGATATCGCGCGTTCTGCTCCGGGTCTGGAAGCTCCTCGCGCTCATTCTCGGGGTCTTCTTCTTTTCGGCGATCGGGTTCATGCTGGCCGAGCCCGCCTCGTTCCCCACCAGCATCTACTGGGCGCTCACGACCCTTTCGACGGTCGGTTACGGAGACGTGACTCCCAGCAACTGGTACGCGCGGGGCTTTGCGATGGTCCTGATGATCGCCACGATCGGCATTGTCGGGTACACCGTTTCTAATATCACGCTCATTTCCCTCCAGGTCAAGGAGGAGGAGTTGCTCGGCGTGGACGGGACCCAGATGAAAGGCCATACGCTGCTCCTCGGCTGGACCCCGGTCTCCAAGGCCGCCCTGCAAGAGCTCCTGCTCCAGGGTCGGAAGGTCGCGATCATGACCCGCCGGCAGGAGAGCCTGGCGGAGATCCGGAGTTTCATCACGAGCTTCATCCGGGAGGCTCGGAACGGTAAGGGCCGTAAGATCTCCCTCTCCCGGGAGTCGGACGTTTTTGTCGCCTTCGGCGACTACTCGGAACGGACCTCCCTCGCCCTCCTGAACATCCAGGAGGCGAGGGAGGCGATCATTGCGAGCGATGACGACGCCCGCAATGTGATGACGGCCCTCATCCTGAAAGAACTCTGCCCAGGGCTGCGGATCGTCGTCGCCGTCCTCCGGGAGCAACTCAAGGAGACCCTCCAGGCCGCCGGAGTCACCTGGGTCATCAGCCCCTCGGAGATGGGGGGTCGGCTGGTCTCGGCCGCTGCCCTGCAGCCGGAGGTCGCGAAGGCGATCGACGTCTTCACGACCACCGCCTACGGGCCGGCCCTCGAGCAGTTTCTGGTGGGTGAGCACAGTCCGCTGGCCGGCCGGCCCTTTGACGAGGCGGCGCGGATCGTCCGCGCGGAGACCGGAGCCATCCTGGTGGGGCGGGCCTATCCCGCGACCACGAAGGACGCTGCCCGTCGGGATGCGGCCTACACGGTCACCATCGGACCCCCGGTCGACACCCAGTTCCGCCCCGGGGACTACGCCATCATCCTCTCATCCCCGGAGCACTCCGACAAGCTGCTCTCCTGGGTCCGGGTGGCGCCGGGCCGGGACTGATTCGGGCCGGGCGACTCGCTTGCGGGCGGGGACGCGGCTTCAGCGGTTCCCCCCCGACCTACGAGATAGATCGCGAGCAGAATCAGGGCGACCCCGATGAGCTGAGGCGCATCGATCGCCTCCTCGAAGAAGCTGACCGACCCCACCCAGGCAACCACCACGACGAGGAAGGTGAATGCACTGAGGGGCCCCGCGGCGTTCCGTCCGAGCAGGTAGTACCAGATCAGATACGCGGCCCCGGTGCCCAGGACCCCGGTCCACACGACGACTACCAGGAGGTCCCCCGTCCAATGGATCGACCCCCACGGCTCCGTCGCGATCGCGACCAGACCCAGCACGCCCGTACCTGCGGCCAGCTGCCACGCATTGGCCGCCACCATCTCGACCCTGTTGAAGACTCGCTTGCTGAGAACCGTCCCGATCGCCCAGCAGAGCCCGGCAGCGGTGAGGAAAATGAGGTCCCGTGGGCTGCCCGAAAGGGCCCGGGTGCCGACTCCCGCGACCAAGACGACCCCCCCGAACCCGAGGAGGACTCCGGCCAGCTGGAGGGGGCGGGGGAACTGCCGCAGGATCGGGGCCGAGAGCAGGAGCACCCAGATCGGAAAGAGGTAGATGAGCACGCTGGCCTCCCCCGGGGCAACTCCGGCGGCCGCGTAGCCCCAGAGCAGGAAGAATGCGCCGTAGCCAACGGTGCCGATGGCGAGGGCGTTCACGATCTGCCGACGGGAAAGCTTTGAGTGTCCACCGAAAAGGCGGAGGAGCGGGAGCATCACCAGGAGGCCGGCAAGGGCCCGGAGGAAGAACAGGGCGGCCGGCGGGGCGAACTCGGTTCCGAGCCGGAGGAAGGGATAGTTGAATCCCCACGCGACCACCACCAAGAGAAAGGCGAGCGCCGAGATGGTCCCCTCACGTCCCACGGCGGGCCTACCTCCCTGATCGCCGGGCCGGCGAGTTCGCTCCGACTGCGGCGTTCCCCGGCCCGGTGATCGGCTGGGGGCCGGTCGGGAGATAGTGATCCGGAGGACGCCCGACGATCGGGATCCGTTCGCCGCAGCTCGGGCACTCATTCGAGCGGATGAGCTTCCAGGATCTCAGGGCGAATCCTGCACGTTCCACGATGAGCGCGTTGCAACTCGGGCAGTAGGTGTGGCCGAACGGATGAGACCCGACGTTGCCGAGGTAGACAAACTCGAGCCCCTCCCCACGGGCAATCGCGTGGAGCCGTTCGAGGGTGGGGATGGGAGTGGGGGGCAGGTCGAGCATCCGGTAGTCCGGATGCCACCGGAGAAGGTGGAAGGGGGTCTGCGGCCCCAACCGGCCCACGATCCGCTGAGCCAGGCTTCGAAGGGCCTCAGGGTCGTCGCCCACCCGGGGGACGATGAGGTTGGTGACCTCAACGTGGACCCCCGCGCGGCGCAGCGTCTCCATGCTCTCGAAGATCGGGCCGGGCCCCTTCGCCGCCACGTACTTCCGCAGGAAGCCGGGCTCGCCGCTGCCCTTGAGATCAATGCTGACCGCGTCGAGCTCCCCCCGGAGGAACTCAAGGGCCTCCGGGGAGAGATAGCCGTTGGTCACAAAGTTCGTGAAGAGTCCGGCGCGGTGGGCCGCCCGCATCACGTCCCGGGCGTACTCGGCGAAGATCGTGGGTTCATTGTAGGTGAAGGTGATCCCGGAGCACCCGTGGTCGAGCGCCAGGCGCACCGCCTGCTCCGGGGTGAGCGGGTCCCCTCCCACCTCCCGCTTTTGGGAGATCTCCCAGTTCTGGCAATACTGGCATCGCCAGTTGCACCCGGCGGTCCCGAGCGAGAGCACCCGGGTTCCAGGGCGATAGTGGGCCAGGGGCTTCTTTTCGACCGGGTCGATCTGAATCGCCGCTACCCGGCCGTAGGTAAGCAACTCGACGCGGCCGCCGACGTTCTGGCGGACAAAGCA
>JBBYJM010000093.1:0-4543 GCA_043196275.1 Thermoplasmata archaeon | reverse complement strand
TCGGCGGTGAGCTGCAGCTCCTTGATGGCCCGGTCGACCTTGTTGATGAAGAGGACCGGCTTGACCTTCTCCCGGAGCGCCTGCCTCAGCACGGTCTCGGTCTGGGCCATGACCCCCTCGACGGCGCAGACGACCACGATCGCCCCGTCGACCGCCCGCATCGCGCGCGTGACGTCCCCCCCGAAGTCGACGTGACCCGGGGTGTCGATGAGGTTGATCAGGTACTGTTCGTTGTTGAACTCGTGGACGATCGTGACATCGGCGTTGTTGATCGTCAGTAGGCGCGCCTGCTCCTGCTCGTCGAAGTTGAGGTAGAGCTGCTTGCCGGCGAGGTCGTTCGAGATCATGCCGGCGGCGGCGAGGAGGTTGTCGCTCAGCGTCGTCTTGCCGTGGTGGATGTGGGCCACGATCCCGATGTTCCGGATCCGGTCCACATTGTGCATCATCTCGGGGATGGCCTTCGCCAGCTCGCTTCGGATATGGGTCATCGAACGACTCCTCGGAACCTAACGGGCCGACTGCGCGACCCGCTCGACTTCCTCTTTACGACCCACGGCAAAGCTGGTGACGTCGCCCTTGGCGGCCAAGGCGATCTCGTTCGCCAGGCAGCTGTGGATCGCCTTGGTCGACTTGTGCGAGGCCTGGATGGCCCCCAGGGCG
This sequence comes from Thermoplasmata archaeon, assembly GCA_043196275.1. Taxonomy (GTDB): domain Archaea; phylum Thermoplasmatota; class Thermoplasmata; order Lutacidiplasmatales; family UBA184; genus Lutacidiplasma. The sequence goes on along the minus strand of JBBYJM010000093.1, from coordinate 3,883 downwards.
ATGTTGCGGATCGCCACGTTGACCCGGCGGCTCGGGGAGGCGTCGACCGCCCGGGGGACGGAGATCCCTCCGAACTGAAGCCGGGTGACCTCCTCCCGGGGGGCCGCGTTCTCGACGGCATCAACCAGCCGTTGGAGGGGGTTGGTGGGGTCCGACGCGGCGAGTTCATCGAAGGCGCGTCGAATCGTGGTCATCGCCTTCGACTTCTTGCCGGTGAACTTGGCGCCCTTCATGAGGGCGTTGGCGAGTCGCTCCACAAGGTGCATCCGGTTCTTCTGGAACGGGCGGCCCGAGAGCCGGCCCTCGGTGTGCATCGCATACGACGGGTGGAGGTAGAGGTAGGGGGCGAGCCCCGGGTCGTGGACCTCCACGCCTTCGAACGGGTACTTGCCGAAGAGCGGGGGGATGGGGAAGGTGGGGGCGGGCGGGGCTTCGGGGCGCTGGATGGCCGGCCCGCTGTCGCCCTCGTCGATCGGCTCTTCTCGGGGGCGGTACGACTCCGGACCGTCGCTCATCGTTGCGCCTTCTCCTTCCGGCCGCGGACCAGCTCGTCGAGAGAGATGCCGTTCACCTGGATGACCTTGTAGCGGACCCCGGGGATATCCCCGTACGAACGGCCCATCCGTCCTCCAATCCCCTCGACCATCACCTCGTCGTGCTCGTCGATGAAGTTGATCGCCCCATCCCCGACGGCGAAGGCGGTCACCTGGCGGCCATTCTTGATGAGCTGGACCTTGACGCACTTGCGGATCGCCGAGTTCGGTTGCTTCGCCTCGACTCCGACCTTTTCGATCACGATTCCGCGTCCCTGGGGAGCTCCCTCAAGGGGGTCCGAGCGTTCCTTGAGATGGAGGGTACGGCGCTTGTAGTACCGATCCGACCAGCGTCGCCGCTGTCGAAGCTGGCCCAGCTTGCCCGCAGTGTTGATACCGGACGGCGGCGTCATATGGTTGGAAGGGTCGGAGCCACATGGCCGTGCTATATAAGATTCGTCCCGAGAACCGGCCCCCGATGACGGGGCCGGGTGCGGCCGGAGCCCCCCGGCCCGGCCCGGGGGAGGCGTGGGCCCAGCTCTCGGAGGAGATCGCCGCCTGCCGACGGTGCCCCCTGCACCTAAGCCGCCAGCAGGTGGTGGTCTTCCGGGGATCGGTCACTCCACAGATCGTCGTCATCGGGGAGGCCCCCGGGGCGGCCGAGGACCGGGCCGGCCGACCCTTTGTCGGCCGGGCGGGGCGGATCCTGGACGCCGGCCTCCAGGAGATCGGGATCGCTCCCGACCGTGTCGGGATCCTCAATGTGCTCAAGTGCCGGCCCCCCTTGAACCGGTTCGACCCCGCCGCCGCCCGGGCCTGCGCCCCGTTCCTCGACCGCCAGCTCGATCTCCTGAGGCCGCGGCGGCTGGTGAGCCTCGGCGCTTCGGCGCTCCGGGCCCTGGATCCCTCAGCCCCCCCGATCCTCCAGGCGGCCGGAGAGCCCCGGACGGTCCTCGGGCGGCCGCTCTTCCCGATGATCCATCCGGCGGCGACGCTCCGGTCGCGCCGGTACGCCGAGCGCTGGACCCGGGATCTCCGGCGCCTGGGCGACTGGCTGGATCGGGACCCCGACCGAACGGCTAAAACCGCCCGCCCACTACCGGAACCGTGACGGAGTACCGACTCTTCCTCCTGGGCGGGACCTACCGCTCGGTCCCCGACGGGGTCGTCATCGAGCTCTTCGGGAAGACCGCGGAGGGCGTCGCTCTGGTCGCGCGCTACTACGGATTCCGGCCGTACTTCCAGCTGACCGACCCGACCCCCGAGTATCGGGACGCGCTCGCGAAGGATCCTGAGGTAGTCCGGACCGAACCCAAGCAGCTCTGGCTGGCGGGGGCGGATCGCACGGTGCTGGAGGTGACCCTCCGGTCCCCCTGGAAGGTCCCCGAATACCGGGATCGGTTCCGGCGGGCGGGGGAGCTCCCCTCGGTGCTGGCCTGCGACATCCCGTTCGTCCACCGGTTCCTCTACGACAAGGGAGTCGGCCTCACCGTCGCCTTCGAAGGCGAGGACGAACCGGAGGAGATTCGGGCGCTCTACACCGTCCCCAAGGTGGTTCGGGTGACCGAAGGTCCCCAGGGAGGAATCCGTCCGACCGAACCGTTCCGGCCGCCCCTGAGGGTCCTCTCCTTCGACATCGAGAACGCCATCCGGGAGCGGACGATCTTCACGATCTGCGGGGTGGCGGACGGGGGGCTCACCCCCCGACGGAGCTTCCGGCTCGCCGCCGAGCGGGAGGCCGATCTCCTGGCCGAGTTCGCCCGGATCATCCGGGAGGACGATCCGGACATCATCACGGGGTACAACATCGGCGGCTACGACCTCCCGCTGCTCCTCGAGCGGGCCGAAGCCACCCGCGCCGGCCCCTTCGAGGTCGGCCGGGACCGCAGCCCTCCACGGGATGCGGGAGAGCGTCTCTTCCGGATCACGGGCCGGGTCGTCGCCGATGCCTGGTGGTCGGTCCGCCGGGACCTCAAACCGAAACAGGAGACCCTGCAGTACGTCGCCCGGACCCTCCTCGGCGACTCCAAGCTGGACGTCGACCGCCGGAACATCTCCCAGGAGTGGGCGCGGGATCGCGACCGGGTGATGGAGTACTGTGAACACGACGCCGACCTGGCCTACCGGATCCTGCAGCGGCTGCGCACGGTGGAACGGGCCGCCGACCTGGCCACCGTCGCCCGACTCCCTCTCGAGGAGGGGCTGAACGGTCGGACCTCCCAGTTCATCGACGCCCTCTTGGTTCCCCGGGCCGACCGGGAAAGTGTCGGGGTTCCGCCGAACCATATGGGACGGCGGGAGAACCCGATCGAAGGCGGCTACGTCCACGCGATCCGCCCGGGGATCTACCGGTGGGTGGTGGTCCTCGATTTCAAGTCGATGTACCCCTCCATCATCATCTCGAAGAACCTCTGCTTCACGACCCTCTCTCCCGACGGCACCACCGTCGCCCCGGGCGGCACCGCCCGGTTCCTCGCCCGGGAGGTCCGACGCGGCCTCATCCCGGCGATCCTCGAGGAGTTGCTCGCCGAGCGGGACCGGTTCCGCCGGGAGGCCCGCGCCGCGCCGACCCCCGAGCTGCGGGAGTACTACGACGGGCTCCAGAGCGCGGTCAAAGTCCTCATGAACTCCTTCTACGGCGTCCTCGCCTCGAGCTTCTACCGCTTCACCGACAAGGAGATCGGCGCCGCGATCACCGCCTTTGCCCGGGAGGCGATCACCCACATCATCCATACGCTCGAGTCCGACGGCCACGAGGTCGTCTACTCCGACACCGACAGCGTCTTCGTGCGTTCCCCCGAGGCCACCCTCGAGGGCGCCCGACGCTTCGGGGAGCAGATCGCCCAGCGGTTCACCCAGGCCGGGGTCACCTTCGAGTTCCAGTCGGTCTATTCGGCGTTCTTCTCGCACGGGGCGAAGAAGCGGTACGTCGCCCAGCAGGTCTGGCCGAAGGAGGAGATGATCGTGCGGGGCTATGAGACCCGGCGCACCGACGCCTTCGACTACCAGTCGTCCGCCCTCCAGGAGATCTTCGAGCGGGTCCTCGCCGAGGACATCGACGGGCTGCTCCGCCGCTCCCGGGAACTGGTGGCGGCGGTCCGCAACCGGCAGGTTCCGCCCGCGCAGCTCGTCATTGCCCGTTCGGTGCGGCCCGAGGATCAGTACAACGAGGCGACCCGGGAGGCCCTCCCGTTCCTGCGGGTCTTCCGTCAGCTCAAGCAGGAGGGGTATGATGTGATCCCGGGCATGAAGGTCGCCTGGATCGTCACCGACTCCCGGCAGAGCCCGCAGGCGATCGAGCCGTATGTCGAGGGCCGGCCGCTGACCCGGGAACCCGACTGGGAGTACTA
>JBBYJM010000092.1:0-4548 GCA_043196275.1 Thermoplasmata archaeon | reverse complement strand
GAAGTGCGGCTATGTCTACGCCACGCCCCGCAGCCACTGCATGGAGTGCGGCGCCCCGACGCAGTGGGTCGACCTCCCGCTCAAGGGCCGGCTCCACTCCTGGACGACCTGCCACTTCGGCAGCGAGGCGTTCCTCAAGGAGACCCCGTACAACCTTGCCCTGGTCGAGTTCGACGGCGTCGGCAGCGTCCTGCTGGCCCGCCTCAAGGACTGCGCGGAATCGGAGCTCTACGTCGGCATGCCGGTCGAGGCCCGGTTCAGCCCGACCCCGAAGTACTCGATCACCGACGTCTGGTTCGTCCCGGCGTCCCCCGAGGCGTAGCCGCGTGGGGGCGGACCCCGGGCGACCGGGTTGGATCCGCCGGGTCTTCGGGGTCCCGACGAGCCGGTGGGCCGGCTGGTTCCTCGCCCGGTTCAACGGGCCGATGAACCGCCGCCTGGTCGCCCGGCTGGAGCTCGAGGGCCACGAACAGGCCCTCGAGATCGGCCCGGGGCCCGGGGTGGCCCTTGAGGCGATCGCCCGCCGGCTGCCGAACGGTCGCGTCACCGGGCTCGATCCCTCGCCGGTGATGCGGTCGATGGCCGAGGCCCGGCTCCGCCGGAGCTTTCCGCCCGAGCGGTACCGGCTCGAAGCGGGGGAGGTCGACTCGATGCCGTTCCCGAACGCCGCCTTCGATGCGATCTACTCGGCGAACAGCGTCCAGCTCTGGACGCCGCTCGAGCCGGCTCTTCGGGAGATCACCCGGGTCGCCGCCCCCGGCGCCCGGCTCGTGCTGGGCGTCCAGGAGGTGGCGATCCGGGGCGCTGGGCGCACCGTCCCGGAGCTGTTCGACCCGCTGGTCCGCGCTTTGTCCCCGCCGGCGTGGAGGGTGGAGTCTTTGGGCCGAGGGGGCGTCGGACGGCTCCACTACCGGTACGTCGAGGCCCGCCGGGCATGGCAAGGGTCCGAGAGTGCCGCGGGCCGGGCTTGAACCGGCGGCTTCAAGATCTTCAGTCTTGCACTCTCCCAAACTGAGTTACCGCGGCACCGGACTGCCCTCCCCGACCGACGGAAGTATAAAGACGCTTTAGCCGGAGACGGCGTCGGTCCGGGGCCCGGGATCGCCCTCGAACGCCGGCGCGCGCGTTCGGCGGCTCCCCCCGCGCTCCCGCCTCCCCTGACGTTATCTACGGGTCCACACCTCGGAAGGGGCCGTGCCGGGAACTCTGATCGTTACGGAGAAGTTCAACACCGCCCTGCGGATCGCGGTTGTCCTCTCGGACGGCCAGATGAAGCGGACCCGCATCGGGGGGACGCCGGTCTTCGAATTCGAATGGAACGGGTCGGCGGTCGCGGTCGTCGGGCTGCGCGGGCACATCGTCGAACTCGACTACCCGAAGGAGCTCTCCGAGTGGAGCTTCGAGACCCTGCCGGCCCTGATCGAGACGCCGCCCTTCAAGCGGGTCACCGAAGGGGGCATCGTCGATACCCTCCAGGGGATGGTTCGGCGCTTCGACCGGGTCATCCTCGCGACCGACTTTGACCGGGAAGGCGAGCTCATCGGGCTCGAGTGCCTCGAGCTGATCCAGAAGATCCATCCGACCATCGAGGTCCAGCGAGCCCGATACAGCGCCCTCACCCGGGAGGAGATCGAACGCAGCTTCGCCCACCTCCAGACGCTCGACCGGGCCCTCGCGGAGGCGGCCGAATCCCGGCAGGAGATCGATCTCGTCTGGGGAGCAGTCCTTACCCGATTCCTCTCGCTCACCGCCGGCCAGCGGGGCCGGGGGTTCCTCTCGGTCGGGCGGGTCCAGACGCCGACGTTGGCGCTGCTCGTCGAGCGGGACCGGGCGATCAAGCAGTTCGTCCCCACCCCCTTCTGGCAGATCACGGCGGAGGCGCACCATGACGGCACCGCCTTCACGCTCCAGCACGAGCACGGCACCTGGGAGGACCGGGGCGAGGCCCAGGCGGTCTACGCCCGCGTCCAGGGGGCATCGCGGGCGACCGTCCGGGAGTTCCGGGAGGAGGAGACCCGCCGCCGGCCCCCGGTCCCGTTCTCGACGACCCTCTTCGTCGCCGAAGCGACCCGGCTCGGTCTCGGGGCGGCGGTGGTGATGCGGATCGCCGAGGATCTCTACACGCAGGGGCTCATCAGCTACCCGCGAACCGACAATACGGTCTATCCCCGGGGACTCGGGCTCCGCTCGATGGTCGAGAAGTTCCGGGACGGTCCGTTCAAGGAGGCGGCCGAACTGGTGCTGAAGCAGGAGTCGCTGCGGCCGACCCGGGGCCGTACCGAGACGACCGACCATCCCCCGATCTACCCGACCCAGGCCGTCGATCCGAAGAAGCTCAAGCCGGACCACGCGCGGCTCTACGAGCTCGTCGTCCGAAGGTTCCTCGCGACCCTCGGACCCGACGCGATCGGGCAAAGTCGGACCGCGAAGCTCGATGTCCAGGGCGAGCCGTTTGTCGGGAAGGGCCAGCGGCTCATCGACCCCGGCTGGTATGCCCTCTACCCGTACTCCCGGGCCGAGGAGAGCCCGATGCCGGTGCTGCCGATCGGGGGCTCGGTCGAGCTGGCCCATGTCGATCTGGTGGAGGAGCAGACGAAACCGCCCCGACGCTACACTCAGGGGACGCTGATCCAGGAGATGGAGCGGCTCGGTCTGGGGACGAAGAGCACCCGGCACGATGTCCTCCAGAAGCTGTTCGACCGACACTACGTCACCGCCCGGGCGCTGGAGCCCACCGCGACCGGGATCGCGGTGACCGAGGCGCTCCAGGCCCACGCCCCCCTCGTGACCCGTCCCGAGATGACCCACCGGCTCGAGGACGACATGGAGCTCGTGGCCGAGTCGAAGAAGCCCAAGTCGGAGGTGCTGCGCGAATCGCGCGAGATGCTCGGGGAGGCCTACCAGCTGCTCGCCCAGAACCGGGACCGCGTGCGGGAGACGCTCACCGGGGCGCTCGACCAGCAGCATTTCGCGGGCCCGTGCGCCCTGTGCGGCGGCGCCCTTCGGATCGCCCGGAGCCCGCGGGGCGGTCGGTGGGTCCAGTGCGTCAACAACCCCGCGACCTGCACCGCGACCTACCCGCTCCCCCTCGCAGGCTTCATCGAGCCGGCGCCCGAGTTCCTCTGCCGCGAGTGCCGCGTTCCGAGGGTCAAGATCACCTTCCGTGGGGTCCGGCCGGATCTCTACTGCATCAACCCGGAGTGCCCCGAGCACCAGAAGGCATTCCGGCTCGGGACCTGCCCCCAGTGCGGCCGACCGCTCGAGATCCGCTATTCATTCCAGGGCAAGCGGTTCGGGGGATGCTCTGGCTACCCGGAGTGCCGGACCACCTACCCGTTGCCCCAGCGGGGCAAGCTCGAGATCCTTCCGACTCCCTGCCCGGAGTGCCGGGCGCCGATGGTGACCGCCATCGAAGCCGGCCGTCCTCCATGGACCTTGTGCATCAACCCGGCCTGCCCCGGTCGGATCCGAGACGAGGCGGCCAAGGCGGAGCGCCGCAAGGCGCGGGCCTCGGCCCAGCGGCCGAAGTCGCGCGCCCGGTCGGCCAAGGCTGCTCCCGCACGGCGGACGTCCCGGAGCTCGGCCGCCCCGGCACGGGCGAGCCCCGACGCACCGTCCGCCCCCCGGCGCCGCCGCCGGGCCGAAACCGGGCCGGGGAGGGCCGCTGTTTCAGGATCTCCGCCCGTCGGTTAAATACCCCACCCCCGTTCCGCGACCGATGGTGACCGACCACCGCCTGGCCGCGATCGATTCCCGCACCTTCGCCGCCCGTCGCGACGCCCATCCCCTCGTGATCCTGCCGGTGGGCGCCCTCGAGGCCCACGGACCCCATCTGCCCCTCGGCGCCGATATCCTCCAGGCCGAAGCGACGGCGCAGCAGCTTGCGGTGAAGCTCGACGCGTGGGTCGCCCCGACCCTCGCCTATGGTTCCTGCCCGGGGGCCCGGGAGTTTCCGGGCACCGTCTCGTTGAGCCTGGCGACCCTCGAGGCGCACGCCCGGGGGGTCCTGCTGGAACTCGCCCGGCAGGGGATCCGGCGGATCGTGGTGCTCTCGGGTCATGCCGAGCGGGGCCACATGGCCGCCCTCCGGGAGGCGGCCACGGAGACGATGCGCAGCCACCCTGCCGCGCGGATCGTCGTCCTGTCCGACTACGATTTCGTCTACGAACTCCGCGGATTGGACGCTCCGCCCACCGACGGCCACGGGGGCCTTCTCGAGACCTCCCGGGTGATGGCGATCGCGCCGGCGACCGTGGGCCCCGAACGGCCGGTGGTGGCGTACCGGGCCAGCCGGTTCGTTCCCGGGGCGCCGACGCCCGAGGAGTGGCCGGAGAGCGTCATCGGCGATACCCGCGGAGCCTCGGCCGAACTCGGGGCCAAGATCCAGGAGCATGTCCTGGACCGACTGGTGACCGAGATCCGCTCGATCCTGCCGGCCTAGGGAGCGTCCGTGGCCGAACCCAGCGACATGATCCGGATCCGGGGCGCGCGCCAGCACAACCTCAAGAACATCGACCTCGATCTGCCCCGGAACCGGTTGACCGTCAT